>CAZNZH010000263.1:0-7192 GCA_964577445.1 uncultured Myxococcales bacterium | reverse complement strand
ATCGCGCTGTGGCCGGCCGGGCGGAGCTTCCCGACCGAGCCCGCGTTCGCGCCCGCCTTCCCCGAGCTGACCGCCCGGTTGAGCGGCTGGGTCACCCACGTCGAGGGGCCGGTCGCGCTCCGGCCGGAGACCGGCCACCGCGGCGGCTACGGCACCGGCAACGGCCGCGTCTTCGCGCTCTTCGGCCTGACCGACCCGCTCAACACCATGCACGGCATGGCCGGCCCCACCTACGAGCGCGGCAAGCGCTTCTTCGGCGACTACGCGATCCGCCTGACGGGGACTGAGGTTTTGGAGGACAGCGACGCCGAGTGGGCCACCCTGAGCCTCAGCGCACCCGCCATCGCCACGCGCGCCCGCTACGGCCCGCTGTGGCTGGACGTCCTCACCTTCGCGCCCCTGGGCGACTCGCCCGCCGGGCACTGCGTCATCCGGGTCCTCGAGGTCCACAACACGGCGGACACTGTGAGCGGCCCGCTCGCGGTGCGAGTCGACGCGGCGGTGAAGGTCAGCAACCCCAGTGAGTCCGTGCTGCTCGAGGCCACCGGCGAGCGCGCGCTCACCACCGGCTTCACGGACGGCGCCGGCGCCAGCGACGGCAAGGCGCTGGTGCACGCGCTCGCTCCCCTGGCCGCCGGAGCCAGCGTCCGGCTGACTCTGCTGCACTGTAGCGCCGAGGGCGCCGACGCGGTGGCGCTGCCGGCCGTGGACGCCGAGTCGCTGGCGAAGGCGCTCGCGGCGGACTTTGAGACGTGGGACAGCGGGCTCGCGCGCTTCGATCTCCCCGACCCGCGCGTCCGCGACTTCCTCGACGGGATGAAGCTCACCCTGCGCGCCCAGACCAGCCGCGAGGGCGCCAACTGCCCGATGTCGCAGTACACGCGCATCTGGGCCCGCGACACCATCGGCGCCGCCCTGGCCTGGCTGCGCTACGGGGCCCACGACGAGGTGCGGGCGCTGATGGCCTACCTCTACTACGCGGCGTCCAAGGGCGGCGACCTGAGCAACTCCTACGCCGCCGACCTCGACTTCACGTCACCGCCGGCCCCGCTCGACTGGGACGCCCTCGGCCCTCTCGCCGGCAAGGTCGCCGCCGAGACCCCGAGCTACATGGTGTGGACCGCCGGGGAGTGGCTGCGCTTCACCGGCGACGCCCAGCCCATCGCGGAGCGCTGGCCCTTTTACCGGCGCTGCCTGCTGCGCCAGGTCCCCAGCGCCGACGGGCTCCTGCCCTTCACCGGCGACGAGACCTTCCGCACCGCGATGAACGTCGCCTTCGGCTACCCCCTCGAGTACGCCCACCACGAGGTCTCCTGGTCGGCGAACTCGTCGCTGCTCTGGCTCGGCGCCCATAAGCACTTTCAGGCCATGGCGCGCGCCACCGGCCACGACGCCGACCTCGACACCGCCGCCACCCTGGAAGCCCAAATCCGCCAAGGATTCCTCGACCACTATCTGCTCGAGGACGCCTGCATCGCGGCGCTGGTCGTGCGCGACACCGGCGAGACCTTCCCGGCGCCCTTCGAGGACGTCGCGCTGAAGCTGACCTGGGCCGGCGCCTTCGACCCCGACTCGCCGTTCGCCCGCGACGCGACGCGCTGCCTCATGGATCGGGTCGGCAGCGCGCCCGGGCGCTTTCAGAGCCCGATGCACGACAACCACCTGGACTTCCCGCTGGTCCCCGACGCGACCGGCGTCTACACCGGGATGATGCCGGGCTTCGCGTTGGCGGCCCTCACCGACGTCGGGCACCCGGACGCCGAGGCCTCCTTCGTGGCGCTCTCCCAGGTGCTAGGCTCCAGCGGGAACCTCCAAGAATACCAGATCGCGCCGGACGATTCGGGGCTCACCCTGCTCTACGATCCCTCGGGCGCCCTGGGCGACTACACCGCGAAGTTTCGGCCCTGGGAGGGCGGTATCGTCGCCGCCGCCGTGATGGACTACCTGGTGGGCTTCGACCCCGACGCCAGCGCCCGCACGCTGACGCTGCGGCCGCACCTCCCGTCGCACTGGCCCGAGCTGGCCGTGACCGGGCTGCGGGCCGGCGCCGCGCGCTTCGACGTGCGCGTGTCCCGCGCTGCCGCAGGCTGGACCGTCGCGGTGAGCCACGACGCCGCCGAGCCGTGGGACATCCGCCTGCGCTGGGACTCCACCGCGGCCGTGGCCATGGCCACCGGCGGCGGTGAGGCCGTGGGCGTGACCCGCACCGAGGCCTTCGGTCAGCTCAGCGCGACGTCGGAGGCTATCGGCGTGCCCGCGGGCGGCGCGCTGACGCTGCACATCCAGGCCGCGGAGTAGACCCCGACCCGGACCTTCTTAGAAGGTCTGCGCGTTGGTCGAGACGTGGGTCACGCCTCGGCGGAAGTCGAGGATCTCGCGCTGGTCGTAGATGCCGCTGGGCTTCGTCCCCTCGTAGACCGTCAGCGCCTGCCACTGGATCAGGTCATCGGCGGGCGTCGCCGCCGTGTCGACCAAGCCGGCGACGTCCCCGCCCGCGGCGGCGCGCGGCCAGTCGGTCGGCACCGTGGGCAGCGTCCAGCCGGTGGCCGACGGCGGCGCGTAGACCTGCCACAGCGGCTGCAGCGTGCGGCGCGTCTCGCCGTTGACCTCGCACGACGAGTAGGCCGTGCTGATGCGCTGCTGAATGAGCCCACGGATGTAGTGGGGCGCGGGGTAGTTACCGCTGGCCATGGCGCCGACGTTGAAGGTCCGGCCCGAGCGGCTCAGCGCGCGGATCGGGAAGAAGTCCTTGAAGTTCATGGTGCCGCCGCTGCCGTTGAACGCGCTGCCCGTGCGGTCCATGATCGCGCTCTGGCCGCTGGCGGTCCCGGCCGGGATCCCGGCCTTCGCGTCATCGAGGTAGAGCGCGACCGCCGCGCCGACCGGCTCGATGTTCGCGAAGTCGCCGGTGAACGGAAACGAGGTGGCGCCGGCGATGTTCCAGGCGGCCGTCTTCCCGGCCGCGTCGCCCACCTTGAAGCCCGCGACCATCAACTGGCCTTCGCCGGGTCCCATGGTCGCCGACGCCTTGCTGTCCCAGTCCCCGGCGGTGATGCAGAAGACGTCCGCGTTGGCCGGCGCCTTGTCGATGGCGCAGGTGACGTTGGCGGTCAGGTTGGTCGAGATGCCGATGGCCTGGGTGGTGGGGCCGGCCGCGTTCACCGTCTTCTGGACCACCCCGATGCCGTTGATGACCAGCTTCGGCAGCGCGCCCGCGACGCCGCCGGTGATGGCGCTGAGCGGCACCGCGCCGCGCAGGCCCACCATGCGGTGCGAGCCGTAGGTCAGCGGCGCCGACTTGTACGAGTGCAGCGGCAGGTTCTGTAGGCAGAGACCGATGGAGACGGCGCACTGGGCCGGGATGAAGATGTTGCCCGGCAGATCCAGCGACCCGGCGATGCCACCGGCGTTATAGCACTCGCTGTCCGCGAGCAGGGAGTTCAGGTTGAAGGTCGCGAGGGTCTCGACCGCGAGGTCCGGGAAGACCACGCCCAGCTCGATGTCGCCGCCCGCGGGCGCTGGGACGTTGGTGAGGTTGCCGGTGAGGGTGCCCTTCGTGGCCGTGTCGACCACGCTGGCGAGCGGCAGCACGAAGTCGGAGGCGTCCACCATGTAAACCGTCATGTATTCGCGGCCTTCCGCGGCGGCGGTGACGGTGATTGGCCCATCGAGAGAGCCGGCCAGGTCATAGAGCCGCACATACCCGGTCGCGTCGGTGGTCGCATGGTTGGGCGCGTTCGCGGCGCCGAGCAGCGTGGGCTGAAGCGAGCTCGAGGGCGCCATGCCGACCATGACCCGCGCATCCGAGATCGCCGCGCCGGCCGCGTCGACGACCCGGACACGAACGTTGCGGTCGGTCTGACACCCGCCCCAACCGCCGCCCGTGAGCGCTGTGCCGCTCAGCGGCGGCTCGACGTCGACCGAGGGCTTCGTGGTCAGCGTCACCCCGTCGGCGACGACGGTGACGGTGGTGGAGGCGACGGAGGCGTTGGGCGCGGTCAGCTCGGCGAAGTAGACGTTCCCTTCGGCGAGCACCGGGCCGAGGCTGCCCGCGGTGGCGCTCATCACCACGTTCGCGCCGAGCACCGCGGCGCCGGTCGTGTCGACCAGCGTGACCACCACGGTCAGCCGCGCCGCGGTCCCCGCCGTCAGACACTCGCTCGAGGCGGTGACGGCGCTGGCCGGTGAGACCCCGATCTGCGGGCAGTCGCCGTCATTGGCGCCGTTACACCCGCTGGGGCAGCAGCCGTCGGCCGCCAAGACGCACGCGGTGACCGGCGCGTGGCCGCAGACCAGGTCGCAGCCCTCCGCCGAGCCGGAGGTCGTGTCGGTCGTGCACGCGTCGCCATCGTCGCAGTCCTCGGTGCACGGGTCGCACAGCTCAGGCGGCTCCAGGACGCCGTTGCCGCAGTCGCTGGCGCAGTCGGTGTCCGTGAGCGCGGTGGCCCCGGGCGGGCAGCACAGATCGCCGTCTTTGGGCGCGGTGATCGGCGTGTTCCGGCACTTCCCGGTGCACTTGCTCGCCTGCCCGGTCAGCAGGTCGGTGGTGCAGGGGTCGTCGTCGTCGCACTTGGTCGGGCAGCTATTGGGCGGGTCACAGGTCTCCCCGGGCTCGACGGTGCCGTTGCCGCAGACCGCCGAGCAGTCCGGGTCGTTGTTCGACACGCAGCCGATGGGGCAGCACCCGTCCGGGTCGCCGCCGCACAGGGTCACGGTGTTCGCCGTGCACACGAGATCGCACCCCGACACGCTCCCGGTCATCGTCCAGGTGGTGCAGGCGTCGCCGGTCGGGCAGGGCGCGCAGGGGTCGCAGGTCTCGGGCGGCTCGACGACGCCGTTGTCGCACTGGGGCTGGCAGTCGCTGTCATCGAGGGCGTTGGCGCCCGGCGGGCAGCAGCCGTCCCCGCTCGCGGGCGTCACGATGTCGACGTGCTCGCACTCGAGGTTACAGGTCGAGGCGCTGCCGGCGGACAGGTCCTTCGTGCAGGGGTCCATGTCGTCGCAGCTCGCCGGGCAGGGGTCGCAGAGCTCGCCCTCGTCCAACTGGCCGTTGCCGCAGGTGTCTTCGCAGTCGCCGTCGGTCAGGAAGGTGCACTGGGGCGGGCAGCAGCCGTCGGCGCCCTGGCACGCCACCACCGCCGTCGGCACGCAGGCGAGGTCGCAGGAGTCCGCCGAGCCTTCGAGGACCTCGGTGGTGCATGGGTCGCCGTCATCGCACGCGACCGGGCAGGAGTCCGGCGGATCGCAGGTCTCGCCGGCCTCGACGACGCCGTTGCCGCAGTCCGGCTCGCACTCGGCGTCGCTCACCGCGTCGCATCCCGCACCGCAGCAACCGTCGCCCGATACGCAGTCGCTCAGCGGCGCCGTGACGCAGGTCGCGTCGCAGGCCTCGCCGACCAACGAGGCGACCATGCAGGGCTCGCTGGTCTCGCAGGTGATGGGGCAGCCACCCTCTTCGTCGGGGGCGAGCGCGACGTCGCAGGCCTCGAAGGGCTGACGCACACCGTCTCCGCAGGCGAGGGTGCAGTCGTTGTGGCAGAGGTCGTCATCGTCGTCGTTTCCGTCGTCGCAGGACTCGTCGCCGTTGACGATCTGGTCGCCGCAGTAAGGCCCGATGACCTCGGGGCCGTCGGTGTCCGCGTCGCTGTCGGGGGTGGTGACGGCGTCGGCGTCGGGGGTCACCACCGCGTCGGCGTCGGGGGTGGTGATCGCGTCGGCGTCCGGCGTGACCACCGCGTCGGCGTCGGGGGTGGTGATCGCGTCGGCGTCGGGCGTGACCACCGCGTCGGCGTCGGGGGTGGTGATCGCGTCGGCGTCCGGCGTCGAGACCGCGTCGGCGTCGGCGTCGGGCGTCGAGATCGCGTCGGCGTCGGGCGTGACGAGCGCGTCCCCGTCGGGCTCCGTCGTGTCGTCGCCGCTGTCGGTTCGCCCGCTGTCGGGGATGTTGGGGATGTCGCCCCCGTCCACGTTCGCGAAGCAGCTCCCGGCGATGCAGATCGCGCCGTCGCTGCACGGTCGCTCCGTGCTGCAGCTCTCGGTGAGGTTCGAGCCGCTGCACCCGGGCGTCGCCGCGGCGGCTAGGGCGGCCAGCAGAGAAACACCCAGCCAACCACCGCGCGCCAAGACGTTTCGCTGAGCCATCACTCCCCTCCGGAGCGCGCCGGGTGCAGCGGCGAAGGAGCCCGCACCACGAGGGACGCTGCTATCGGAGAGTAGCCCCGCGCCGGGCTCGACTGCAATCGCGTCAGCAACGCCCATTCGGTGCTGCCGCGCCGCGCCGCGCGCGCATCGACGCGTCCTGCTCGCCCGCCGCCTCATCGACCCCGCGCACGCGCCGCAGGTAGTGGTCCGCAGACAGCCTGCCGCCGCCGAACGCCGTGAGGACGACCAGCACGAAGAACACCATCAGGGTGAACTCCAGCGTCTGGCCGTCGGTGTTCAGCCCACCGGCCCCGTGCACGAAGAGCACCGCGCCCAGGAGGATCGGTACCTGCGCCAGCGCCGCGACCCGCGTGAGCAGCCCCGCCGCCAACATCAGCCCGAACCCGAGGTGCGCCACGGCGATGTAGTGCGCGATGAAGACGTCCGCGAAGGGCATGATCCCCAACCCCTCGTCGACCATCCAGGTCAGCCGCTCCATCGACGCCACGAAGTAGGCGCCCTTGATGAACAGGCCGACCCCGACCCAGATCCGCACCAACTCCAGGCCGAGGTCGCCGTTGTCCCCCAGCCAAGCTCGCGCTCGTTGCAATTGGTTCATGGTCCAACCTCCACACCAGGATGCGTGCCCGGTTGGGGCGCTCGCGCTGGATATACCCGAAACGACTCACCGGTTAGCCGCAGGATATCCCTATCGCCATGGGACGGCTCGCGCCGGGGCCCATTCCGCCGCCACGTCTCGCAGCCGGGGCCGTGTCACGGCTTGGGGCTCGCCGTCACGGCGCTGCGGGTCGCAGCGGGGCAAGTCCCAGGGCCATGTCCGGCGAGCAGCCCGCCCTGGTCACCCGGCGAGGGGAAATGTGTAGCCTGGGGGTCAGATCTACGCTATTGCGGTGCGGCATTCCAGTCGCACTTGGCCCAGGCCGAGTAGGTCGCCGGGTCGAGGAGCGTGAAGAGGGTCGTGGCTGAGACGGCCTCCACGTCCAGGGTGCCCGTGAAGGTCCCGTCAGCCCCCAGGACGCCCACGATGTCG
>CAZNZH010000262.1:0-7541 GCA_964577445.1 uncultured Myxococcales bacterium | reverse complement strand
TCCCCGGGGCCTCATCGGCGAAGAGCGACGCGAGGTCACCGACGTCGTCGTCGTCGTCGATGCGAATGACGGGGACGTTGCCGAACTGTCCGTTTTCGTCGTCGCCCACTGGATGGCCTCACAGTCGGGAGCCGCTCATCTCGGTGCTGTGGGCAGACCTGAGCGTCGGAGCAGTCCCCCGGCTCTGTCCCCCAGCCCGGACATTATTCGGTGCTCCGCCTGCGTATGTCCACAACGGCGAAAGCGAAACGTCTCGCGGACCCATGCCCGGGGCTGGCGCGCGCGCGGCGAGACGGCGCTGGCGCCCCTGGGTCAAGGCTTGGGGGCTGTCGCGCAGGGGCCCGCGGGCGGCGGCAGCTCGGCGGCGACCAGGAGGTGACGGGGGCGCCCGGCGTCGTCAAAGCTGAGCAGGAGCGACGTGAGCTGGAGCGTGCCCGTCGGCGAGGCGACCATGGACGGCCAGGCGAAGCCGCCGTCGGCCAGGGGGCGCGTGCGACGCCAGCACCCGTCCGGAGCGCGCCGGGCCACCCACACATCGCCGCGCTCGGTGTCGGCGTAGGCGACGATCGGCTCGCCGTCGGCGCCGTCAACGATGGAGGACCAGGCGCCGAGATCGCCGCCCGCGCCCTGCTCGCCGGGGGCGTGGACGACCTCGATTTCCCAGGCGGCGTCTGGCGAAAACTGGCTGGCCACGCGCAGCGCACCCGCGCGGGCGTCCTGGTAGGCGATGCGCACGACGCCCTGAGCCGAGACCGCCAAGCGCGCGTGGGGCCCGAGATCGCTCGAGTCGTTGGGGTCGTCGGTGCCGTCGACGCGCGTCGGGACGGCGCCAGCGCCCAAGCCTCGGAGGGCGCGGAGGGCGCCGGCGTCGCGGTCGTACCAGGCGGCGATGAGGCCGTCGGAGACCGCGGCGCAGGTCACGAAGAGCCCTTGGCCCGTGGGCAACGAGGCGGGGGCGCCGGCGGGGAAGACGCGGGGGCGGCAGGCCGGCGTCGGGGCGGCCACGCAGGTCTCGCGGGCAGCGCACGGGGCGGCGCACTTGGGCGCGTCGAGGAGGCCGACGCAGCGGTCGTCGCCTGGGGCGAAGCGGACGCAGCTCTCGGTGAGCGCGCAGGTGCCGTCGCAGGGGCGCTCGGCGGTCGCGGGGAGCGGGCTCTCGTGGACCAGGGAGGTGGACCAGTCGCCGGGCCCGGCCGGCGCGTCGACGGTGGCCTGGACGCGGACCAGGCGGGAGACGGTCACGCTCGGGTCGCTGCTGACGTAGACGAAGCCGGTGAGCCGGCCGGTCGCGGGGTGCCGCGCGATACAGGCGTAGCGGCCCGACGAGCCCTCGATGGGCAGCTCGTGGGAGGCTGAGAGCTCGCCCGTGTCGAGATCGACTCGGGCGTAGCGGGCGCGGGCGGCGTCGGCGTCCTGGTGGAGGAGGTCGGCGACGGCGTGGCCGGACTCCAGGCGCCAGATGGCCGCGGGGTGCAGGCCGCGGCGGGGGCCCGGCGCCGCGACGCCGCCGCGGTAGCCGGCGGGCGGCGAGGCGGGTGGGACGTCGGGGACGCCGTCGACGGCGACGTCGAGTCGTGAGGCGAGATCAGGCGAAAAGCGCGACGCGACGAGGTCGCCGTAGACGGGGTCGTGGCTGACGAGCGTCGGACCGCCGGGGGTTGAGAGGAGCAAGCCCTCCATGCCCGGCAGCGGCGGCGGGAGGTCGGCGAGCGGCGAGCAGGCGCAGCGAATGGCGAGGCCGCCGCAGGCGTAGGGGGTGATCTCGGAGCTGGGGTCCACGGTGAGCACGCTGCCGGCGGCGCAGGTCGCGAGGCAGACCGGGGCGGCGAGGCAGCGACCGCTGGGCGGGTGGCACGCGGTGCCGGCGGCGCAGCCTCCGCACGGGAGGGCCGCCGTGCAGCGGGCGGCGACGCAGCGAAGGGGCGCGGGGCAGGCGCTGTCGGCGGCGCAGGCGGAGGCGACGCAGCGGCCCGCGTCGCAGGTCTGGCCCGGCGCGAGGCAGGGCGCGGACTGGGGATCGCAGTCGGCGGTGGGCCGGCAGGTGCCGTTGAAGCAGATGGCGCCTGGGCAGCAGGCGTCGTCGGTCGCGCACGGGGTCGCGACGACGCAGGTCGCGTCGGGGCCGCAGAGGGTGCGCGCGGGGCACTGGCTGTCCTCGGTGCACGGGAGGTCGGGGGCGGTGCCGGTCGCGCAGGCGGCCCACAGGAGCGCGGCGGCGGCGAGGGCCGCGGCGGCGGTCCGGGGCCTGCGGCGCTGTCGCCGGAGCGCGGCTCCGAGGCACCATAGGAGTAGCACCAGCCCGCCCAGCGGGTCGCCAGACCCTCCAGATCCACAGCCGCCGTCTACATATAAGACGGGATCGGAGGCGGGGGGTGGCGTGGCGGCGCCGCTGGGCGCGGGCTCGGGGGCGGCGATGACGACCGGGACGCGCAGCGGGGGCCCGGGCAGGCCTCCGGCGGGCTTCAAGCGGGCGTCGATGAAGGTGGCGCCGCCGCGGTAGAGGCCGGCGAGCTCGGCGGACACGGGCTGGTCGGTCGGGTACCAGCGAGACCACGCGCTGCCGGCCGCGCGGAGCTGGACTTGGGAGCCGGCGGGGGCGGTGACGGCGGCGCGGAGGTGGCCGGGGTCGGCGCGGAGGACCTGGAAGTTGGGCGCGAGGAGCGCGGTGCTGGGGGGCGGGGTGTCGCGCAGGGCGATGAGGACGCGCAGCCAGTCGCCGGTGCCGGTGATCTCCTCGATGACCGGGGTGACGGGGAGAGCGAGGATCGAGCCGAGCAGCGCGCCGAGATCGAGGTCGAAGCGGAGCGCGCGGTCGGCGAGGACGCCCAAGACGAGGTCGACGACGAAGGGGGCGACGAGATCCAGGCGGGCGCTGGCGAAGATCTCGCTTTGGGGGACGCGGAGATCGGAGACGTCGACGCCGTCGACGCGAATGGAGAGCTGGGCGTTGGGGAGGGCGTCGAGGCCGAGGCGGAGATCGAGGTCGGCGGCGAAGGCGACCAGGCGCAGGAAGTGGTTGCCGACCAGCGCCTCGACGGCGATCTCGGCGTCGTCGAGGGTGACGGTGAGGTCGGGCTCGCCGGGCTCTGCGGCGAAGCGCACCGGGGAGGCGGTGCCCAGGTGGGGGCGGACGCGGACGCGGACCGGCGCGTCGGCTTCGACGATGGTGGTGATGCCGGGGAGCAGGATGCCGAGGGCGTCGGCGCTGAGGACGACCGCGCCGCCGGCGAGGGCGGCGAGGTCGGCGGTCTCGAGATCGATGCAGAGCACGCCGGCGCGGAGGCTGGCGTGGACGGCCTCGGCGACGAGGGCGGCGCTGATGGCGACGCCGAGGTGGTAGGGCCGCGAGGATCCGTCGGGGGATGTGGCGCTGGTGGGCCAGGGCGGGACGGCCTCGGCGACGAAGGCTGGCAGGGCGACGGGGGGGCCGATGCAGGCCGCGACGGCGCGGGCGTCGACGCCGGCGTCGAGGTCGATGCTCAGGGCGGTGGCCGTGCCGGCGCCGGTGACCTTGAAGGCGTCGCCGGCGGGCTGGCCGAGGATGCCGATGGGGGAGGCGCCGGCGAGCCAGGGGAGCAGCGCGGCGCCGAGGGCGGAGATGTCCAGGGAGCCTTCGACGGCGAGGGGTTTTCCGTTGAGGAGGGCGTCGACCAGGATGGGGGCGAGGGTGTCGGCGACCCAGCTCACCAGGGTGTCGATGAGGCCGGTGAAGAGCTTCTGGATGGAGGGGGCGAGCTTGGCGGCGAGGTCGCTGGCGCCGCACGCGAGCTGGCACTCGCCGCAGCCGTCTTGGCATTCGGGGAGCTGGCAGTCGGTGATGACGGTCAGGCCGACGTCCTCGACGCGGACGGCGAGGTCGGCGGTCTGGATCTGGAGGTCGCCGGCGGCGCTGGTGGCCAAGATGAGGTCGACGTCGAAGCCGAGGCGGGCGATGCGGCCGGCGGGGCCGTCGCCGAGGCCGCAGGCGAGGTCGGGCTGGATGAAGAGGACGTCGAGGGCGCCGGCGAGGGCGCCGGAGACGAGGCTGACCTCGGCGCGGTCGAGGTGGACGCGCATGCGGGCGGGGCTTGAGCCGGGGACGAATTGGACCTGGAGGCCCTCGAGGTCCAGGGCGATGACGACGTCGCGCAGCTCAGCGGAGAGCGGGCCGAGGCTGAGGCCGAGGGTGCCGACGCCGAAGTCGTCGAGCGCCACGATGGCGCGGCCTTGGGCGTCGACGTCGAAGAAGGCCAGCACGAGATCGCGGACGCGGGCGGTCAGCAGATCGGTCCCGGCCTGGGTGACCTGGGCGGACAGGCCGCGTTTGACCACGGCGGACGCTGGGAAATCATAGTCGCCCTGGTGGATGCGCACGCAGCCGCCGCTGCCGTCCAGGGCGCTGACGTCGCAGGCGGCCCAGAGGGCGACGGCGGCGAGCAGGGCGAGGGCGCGTCGGGAGCGGCGCGCGCGGGGCGATGGGGCGGGGGGGAGCATGGCCGCATGATGCGCGAAAGCCGTCTTTTAACGAAACGGCTGCGGAGGTGACCGCTCCGGCGGCCGCGCTCGACGCCAAACCCCGCGAATCGTCAGGCGACGACTCGGTTTCTGCCGCTCCGCTTCGCGCGGTACAGGCGCTCGTCGGCGACGCGGATCAGATCGACCGGACGCGCCATGTTGGGCTCGAAGCCGGCGACGCCCATGCTGACCGTGACGGCGACGGAGTGGCCTTCAAAGATGAACCGGTGCGCTTCCACCATGCCGCGGAGGCGCTCGGCGTAGACCGCGGCGCCGTCCAGGGTCGTCTCGGGTAGGACGAGCAGCAGCTCTTCGCCGCCGTAGCGGGCCAGCAGCTCTTCGCGGCGGACGCGGCGGCTGAGCAACTGGCAGAGCTCACGGAGAACGAAGTCGCCGCAGAGGTGACCGAGGGTGTCGTTGACCGCCTTGAAGTGGTCGATGTCGATGAGGATGACCGAGAGCTCGCGACCGTAGCGGCGCGAGCGGGCCAGCTCGCGCTCGAGGAACTCTTGCAGGTAGCGGAGGTTGGCGATGGAGGTCAGCCCGTCGGAGATCGTCATGCGGTAGATCTCTTCGTGATAGGCGGCCTCGACGTCTTGGCCGGCGAGGTACTTGAAGATGACGTCGCCCACGCGCAGCAGATCGCCCGAGCGCAGCAGGCCGCGGGTGACCTGGTGGTCCCCGACGTAGGTGCCATTGGTGGACCTGAGATCTTCGACGTAGCGGTGGTCGCCGTCGGTGACGATGCGCGCGTGGTTGCGGCTGACGCTGTCGACCTCGATGGCGATGTGGTTCGACGGGTCGCGGCCGATGAGGATCTCGTCGCCGTAGAGGTCGTACTTTCGACCGATCGAGCCGCCGTAGAGCACGACCAGGCACTCGTCGCCGATGCCGTCGACGGCCTCCGGCAGCGGTCGCACGGAGATGCGCGTGACGCCGTGAGCGGGCGGGAACCCAGCGGGGCCGGGCGGGGACGCGGGCCCGCCGGGGGTCCCGGGGCCGGTCGTGGACGCGGGGCCGCCGAGGGTCCCGGGGCCGGTCGTGGACGCGGGCCCGCCGAGGGTCGCGGGGCCCATCGTGGGCGCGGGCCCGCCCTGGGTCCCGGAAGACGGGGAGGCCACCACGCGACTCTCGCTGGACGGGGGCTGTTCTTGGGCAGACATCGGACGGAGAGCGGCCCCTTCCCTCGCCCATGGCGGGGGGCAGTGGTCGAGCATGACGCGGCGGGACAGCCGGCCCACCCGCGTCGAACGGGGCGGGCAGCGAAAGGCTCGGAGTCGACGCGAGGGTAGCGACGCGCCCGGGGGTCCGCAACCGCCAAAGCGCGACCGACGTATCCGACGCGGCGCGGACGCTCTGTCCATGGGGTCCGCGGTGTATCATCGGCCCTCAATCGGCGGGCTTCAGCGGGGCATGGACCGGATCGGGATGCGACTCAAACGTGTAATACAGACCGCCACCGTCGGCCTGATCGTCGGATCCTGTTGGGTCGTCGCGGCGGTCGAGGACGGGCTCTACGTCGCGTTGGGCGTGGGCGGCGCCACCGTGTCGGGCAGCGACGGCGTGCGGTTCGACACGCGGGGGGTGTGCTTGGACGAGGACGGCGGGCCCTATCTGTGGGCGCAGGCCGACGCGCAGGGGGCGCTGCGCTGCGTGTATGCGGCGGACAACCCGGGGATCGGCGGTGCGAGCGCGCCCGAGGACATCTTCCGGAGCATGTCGACCACGCGCTTCGGTGCGGGCCTGGCGACGCAACTGCGCATCGGTTGGAACATCCGGGGCCACATCTCGCTCGAGCTGGTCGCCATGGCCCACGGCAAGCCGAGGCGCTCGGAGGGGGCGCTGCATGTGGGGGGGCAAGTGCGGTGGCACCCGGCGGAGCTGGCGCTGGACCACGACGAGCGCGCGTGGGACGTCAACCTCTTCTACGGGGTGGGGTACTCCCTGGGGACGTACGCGCCCGATCCCACGTTGCAGCAGGAGGTGCAGCCAGAGACGCCTCGCGCCCGCAAGGGGTTTGAGGGCCTGCACCACGCGGCCGGGCTCGGGCTGCTCTACCAGCTCACGCCGCATGTGGCGGTCGGGCTGGACGTCCGGTTCATCTTCCCGCGCTACCTGAGCTGGATCGTCGACCGCGGCGCGCAGATTCGGTCGTTGCCGCTCCAGACACCGCGCACCGTGATCTTGGCGCCCACCGTGGAGGTGATCTTTCACATCGGGCGCACCAAGGAGCGCCAGGACCCTCGGGAGTATAGCGGCCGCCTGCCGGCGCCGGGCCCGCCCCAGTCGCCGGCAGGCGTCGATGGGCCGGGCGCACGCTGGGCGCCGGGGAGCTTCAGCCGCTGACGGCGCGGTCCTTGTCTCCGACGGCCACAGGGTCTCCAACGGCCACAGGCGGTTGGGCGAGCGGGCGCAGCAACCAGTCGACGATGTGCGGGTGGACGTCGCGGGCGGCGTGGGGGGAGAGGAGGACGTCGGAGTGGCCGTATTCGCGAGAGGCGCCGTGCTCGCGGCCGATGACCCGGTGCTCTTTTTCGAGCGACGCGATGCGGCGCATGGTCTCGTGGGTGGCGGCGACAGGCAGCATGCGGTCGCCGGCGGCGGTGACCACGAGCGTCGGCGTCGTCACCGACTCGAGGCGGCGGTCGTAGTCCTCGCCGTCGCGGCCGAACAGGCGACCGTGGCCGATCCAACGCATGATCTGGGCGAGGTCGCCGCCGGCCATGTCTTCGATGCCGCCCTCGAGCCAGGCGCGGCGGGACTGTAGATCGGTGGCGCGCCAGCGGACGTGGCGGTGCAGCGCGACGAGGTGGCGGGTGGGACCGGGGACGCGGGCGAGGCGGTCGATGGCGAGGCCCGGGAGGTGCTGGGCGAGGGGGGCCAGCGCGAGGGCGGAGGGGCCGGCGAGGCGGGTGAGGCTGCCCAGATGGCGGCGGAAGGTGACGGGGGTGGCGACCACGACGACGCGGCCGACCTCGCCGGCGCCCGGTCCACCGCAGTGGAGCAGGGCGAGCAGTCCGCCCAGGCTGTGGCCGACGAGATCGACG
>CAZNZH010000261.1:0-7544 GCA_964577445.1 uncultured Myxococcales bacterium | reverse complement strand
GTTCCACGTCACGTGCAGGGTCTGGCTGGCGTAGCGTTTGCCACCGCAGACGTCGCAGAGGACCGAGGCGTCGGGCAGAAAGCTCATCTCGAGCTTTATCTCGCCCGCGCCCTGGCAGCCCTCGCAGCGCCCGCCCTTGACGTTGAAGCTGAAGCGGCCGGGCCCGTAGCCGCGGAGCTGGGCTTCGGGTAAGCGCGCGTAGAGCTTGCGGATCTCGTCCCACGCGCCGACGTAGGTCGCCGGGATGGACCGCGGGTTTTTACCGATGGGCTTGTCGTCCACCCGCACGACCCGGGTGAGCCCCTCGGTGCCCGTGACGCGCTGGATCGTGCCGGCGCCGCGGGTCGGGTCCACGGCGTGGGCGAGGACGTCGTGGACGAGGGAGGACTTCCCCGAGCCCGAGACGCCGGTGACCACGGTCAGCCGCTCGCGGGGAAATCGCACGTCCACGCCTCGCAGATTGTGATGCTCGACGCCCCTGAGCGCGATGGCTGGCGCGCCGCGCACGGGCCGCGGCTCGGCGCGCACCGGCGGCCTCGGCGCCCGCAGGCAGGCCCCGGTGACCGAGCGCTCATCGGCCAGCACCTCGGCCAGCGGCCCCGCCACCAGCACCTCGCCGCCCTCGCCGCCCGCGCCCGGCCCCATGTCGACCAGGACGTCCGCGGTGCGAAGCGTGGCCTCGTCGTGCTCGACCATCAGCACGCCGTTTCCGCGCGCCTGTAGACGGTCCAGCGCACCCAGCAGCACCTCGGTGTCGGTCGGGTGCAGGCCGATGGTCGGCTCGTCCAAGACGTAGAGCACGCCGGACAGATGGGCGCCGAGCTGCGCCGCCAGCCGAATCCGCTGGGCCTCGCCGCCCGACAGGCTGCGCACCGGGCGGTCCAGACCCAGGTAGTCCAGGCCGACCTCGACGAGGAAATCGGCGCGCTCGATGAGCGAGCGCACCGGCCCCTCGGCCACCCGCGCGTCCCGGCCGTCGAGCAAGAGCGAGCGCAGCGTCCGCGTCAGCTCCGGCGCGGTCAGGGCGAGCAGCTCGGGCAGGCGGTGACCGGCGAATCGCACGGTGCGGCCCGCGGTGCCCAGGCGCTCGCCGTCGCACACCGGGCAGACGAGGTCGCCGGGCTCGTCCTCGTCGCCGTCGATGACGCCGCGGCCTTTGCACTCCGGGCAGGCGCCGACCTCGGTGTGCGGCGAGAAGAGGCGCGGGTCGAGCTGGGCGCGCTTGGTGGGGGCGGCACCCTCGGCCCCGATCTCCCAGGGCCCGCTGACGATATCGCCGATCATCAGGCGGACGACGCCCTCGGCCAGCTCGGCGGCGGCCTCGAGGTGCGCGGTCAGGGTCGGCGCCGACGCCGGGACGCGCGCCAGCACGTAGTCGATGCTGTGCAGGTTGTGCCGCCCCAGCTTCGGGCGCGGGCGCGGCGGCCGCAGCTCGCCGTCGACCAGGATCTCGGCGAGGCCGAGCTTCGCGGCTTTAGCAAGCACAGGCTTGTGAAATCCCTTCCGCGAGCGGATCACCGGCGCCAGCACGCGCAGCTCGGCCTCGCCGTAGCGCTTCGCCAGCTCGCCCGCCAGGGCCTGCGCCGTCCGCCGGCCGTGCCCCGACTCGGTCCCGTCGCCCAGCCGCGCGAAGAGCAGCCGCAAAAACGGCTCCATCTCGGTCACGTTGGCGACGATGGAGCGCGAGCCGCCGCGGGTGGTGCGCTGCTCGATGGCCACGGTCGGCGGGATGCCGGCGATGCGGTCGGCGTCGGGCCGCCCGAGCTGGTTGATGTACTGGCGCGCGTAGGGCGACAGGCAGTCGAGGAAGCGGCGCTGCCCCTCGGCGAACACGATGTCGAAGGCCAGCGAGGACTTGCCCGAGCCCGACACGCCGCTGACCACCGTGCGCCCCGTGCGCGGCAGGGTCACCGAGATGTTCTTCAGGTTGTGGACGCGGGCGCCCTGGATCTCGATGGCGTCGGGCGCCGCGGGCCGGCTGGCCTCGGAGTCATAGGAGATCTCGGCCTCGCGCACGCCCCCGAGCTCGGCCGGGCGCGCGTCCAGGGGCCGAACCCCGGCCAGCCAGCGCGCCAGGTGCTCGCCGGTGGGCGTCGCCGTCTTCGCCAGCCGCCCCGGAGGCCCGGCGAACACGACCTCGCCGCCCCGGTCGCCGCCGTCGGGCCCAAGCTCGATGACGTGCTGCGCCGCCGCGATGATGTCCAGGTGGTGCTCGATGACCAGCACGGTGTTGCCGGCCTCGACCAGGGCCCGCAGGTTGTCGATGAGCCGCTCCACGTCGGCCAGATGCAGCCCGCTGGTCGGCTCGTCGAGCAAGAAGAGCCCGCCCGAGATCGGCGCCACCCCCAGATGCTGCGCGACCTTGAGGCGCTGGCTCTCGCCGCCCGACAGCGTGGCCAGCGGCTGGCCCAAGCTCAGGTAGCCCAGGCCCACCTCGCGCAAGATCTCGAGCTGGCGCTTGGGTTTGGACCGCGCGGGCAGAAGCTCCGCCGCCTCGTCGACGGTCAGCGCCAGCATGTCCGCGATGCTGCGCCCCTCCCAGCGGACCTCCAGCACCTCGGGCACGAAGCGCTTGCCCTCGCAGAGCTGACACGTCAGGAAGACGTCGGAGAGGAACTGCATCTCGACGCGCTCGTAGCCGGCGCCCTCACACGCCGGGCAGCGCCCGCCGGCCGTGTTGAACGAGAAGGTGCCGGGGCCGTAGCCGCGCTCTCTGGCCAGGGGTTGGCGCGCGAAGAGGCTGCGGATGCCGTCCCAGGCCTTCACGTAGGTCGCCGGGTTCGCGCGCGAGCTGGCCTGCGGCGGCGCCTGGTCCACCCACACCACCTCGCCGATGGCGTCCAGGCCGTCGATGCCGTCGCAGGCGCCGGGCGGGTCGGTCACCTCGCCACGGCGACGGAGTATCCCGCGATGCAGCACCTCCTCCACGAGGGTGGACTTCCCCGATCCAGACACGCCGGTCAGCACCGTGAGCTTCCCGATTGGCACGGCGACATCGATGTTTTTGAGATTCCACGCCCGCGCGCCCCGGACCACGACCGCGGGCCCACGGCCGGCGTCCACCCTCGACGCTTCGCGCGGCGCAGCATGGCGCAGCAGGGCCGCCGCGGTGGCCGACCCCTCGACCGCCATCACGCCCGCGGGCGGCCCCTCGTAGACCACGCGCCCGCCGTGCCGCCCCGGCCCCGGCCCCATGTCGATGAGCCGATCCGCCACCCGCAGCACGTCGGGGTCATGCTCGACCAGCACGACGGTGTTCTGCCGCTCGGTCAGCTCCGCGAGCAGGTCCGCGAGCCGGTCGGTGTCGCGCGGATGCAGGCCGATGGTCGGCTCGTCCAGCACGAAGAGCGTGTTGACCAGGCCGCTGCCGAGAGCGCTGGTCAGGTTCGCCCGCTGCACCTCGCCGCCCGACAGCGTCCGCCCGTGGCGGTCCAAGGTCAGGTAGCCGATGCCGACGCGCTCGAGGTAGCTCAGCCGGTGGTGAAGCTGGTCCAGCACCGGCGCCAGCCCCTCGTCGTCGGACGCCGCCGGCAGCCCATCCAGCCACTGGCGCGCCCCGGTCACCGACAGCGCCTGCACCTCCGCGATGTTCAGCCCGCCGGTGCGGTAGAGCAGCGTCTCGCTCTTGTAGCGCGTGCCCGCGCAGTCCGGGCACTCGAGGTACGCCCGGTACCGCGCCAGCAGGATGCGCACGTGCATCTTGTAGGTCTTGCGCTCCAGCCAGCGAAACCACCCGCGCACGCTCATGGCGTCGCGCTGGCCTCGCTGTGCGGGGTCGCCGTCCATGATCAGCGCGCGCTGCGCCGCCGGCAGCTCCTCCCAGGGCGTCTGCAGGTCGATGCCGTGCTCAGCCGCGAACGCCCGCAGCCACCGCCGCTCATCGCCCCGCGCCTTCTGCGCCCACGGCCGGATCGCGCCGCGCGCCAACGTCGCGCGACGGTCGGGGATGACCCGGTGCATGTCGATGTCCATCACGCGCCCGAAGCCGTTACAGGTCGCGCAGGCGCCGATGGGGCTCGAGAAGCTGAACATCCCCGGGTTCGGCGTCGGGTAGCGCACCCCGCAGCACCGCAAATCCTGAGTCACCACCTGTGGGATCAGCGCGCCGCCCTCGCCCTCGACCCACAGCGTCGCCTCGCCCTCGCTCTGCCGATAGGCGCTCTCGACGCTCTCCACGAGGCGCTGGCGCTCGCCGGTCGCCACCACGAGGCGGTCCGCGACGACGTCGACCCGCCCGACCTGCTCGCGGCCCGCCAGCGCCTCGATGTCGACGGCCGCCCCGCCCTCGAACACCCGCCGGTAGCCCTCGCGCGCCAGCCACGCCAGCGCCACCTTCGCGTCGTCGCCCGCGCCGGCGTAAAACGGGAACGTGATGACGACCCGCCGCCCGGCCGCCCGCGCCAGCAGCCCAGCCGCCACCGCGCCCGGCAGATCCGGCCGCACCGCCGCGCCACACTCGCGGCAGGTCAGCTCGGCCCGCCGCGCCATCAGCACCTTGAGGTAGTCGTTCAGCTCGGTGAGCGTCCCCAGCGTCGAGCGCGCCGATCGGATCGTGTTGCGCTGCTCGATGGCCACCGCCGGCAAGAGCCCGTCGAGGCTGTCCACGTCCGGCCGGTCCATCCGCTCGAGGAACTGCCGCGCATACGTCGAGAAGCTCTCGACGTAGCGCCGCTGCCCCTCGGCGTAGAGCGTGTCAAACGCCAGCGACGACTTCCCCGAGCCGCTCACCCCGGTCACCACCGTGACCTGGCCCCGCGGAAAGCTCACGTCCACGCCGGTCAGGTTGTTCTGCCGCGCGCCGCGCACGCGGATCGTGCCCTGGTCGCTCGCCTTGCTCTTCACGCGCCCTTCCCCAGCCCTCAGCGCCGCTCGACCCGGTCGCCCCGAAAGACCAGCGGATACGGGCAGATCGGGTAGCGCGCGGCGGCGTAGAGCTCCGCGGTGGCGCTCGCGTCGGCCGCCGGCCCCACCAGCAGGTGGTCGCGGTCGGGGATCGCCACCGGCACGCCGCCGTCTTGCCCCAAGTGGTAGAAGACGTCGCCGACGAGGACCGCCCGCGCCGCGTCGTAGCCGTCCGCCAGGGCCACCATCGGGTCGCGCCACTCCAGCTCGGCCCGGTGATACAGGTGCGAGCGCGCCCCCGCGTCCACGGTCCCAGGCGTCACCGCCCAGCGCGCGTGCTGCCCCTGGGTGATGTGGCTGAACTTCCAGCCCTCGTCCCGCACGTAGACGACGACGAGCCCGGCGCCGAAGTCCCGGCTCATCAGCCGCTCGCTCGGTGGCGCGCCACGCCCCGCCAGCACCGCGGCGTAGGCGTCGACGAAGCGGCGGCTCTCGACCTTCGGCAACAAGGTGGCGGCGCCGGTCACGAAGTCCTCGTTGGCCACGCGCCCCGGGTACTTGATAGCCGCCTCGAGCCCCGCCGCGACCGCCATCAGCTCGCCCGGCGCGTCCGCGTCGCCGATCCCGAGGATCGGCAGCTCCGCCAGGGCGTGGCGCTCTCTTTCATAAGTCACGACGAAGCCGTCGGCGCTCGCCTCGAGCCCCAGCCGCACCTTGCTCAACATCGTGGCGAGCGCGTCTACGTGGTCTTGCATCGCCGCGGAAGCTAGCCGATCGGCGGCGACCAGACCAGCGTTGGTTCTGCGCGAAGCCGTTGGTCAGTGGGCGCCGAGGATCCGCTGCGCGTCCTTCATGATCAGCTCCATGGCCTGCTTCGACAGCGCCAGGGTGTCGATCGCCAGCTTCATCTGGTCGAGCGGCGTCTCGTCGTGCCCCATGCCGGGCCGAAGCTTGCGGCCGCGGGCCTCCGCCAGCGTGTGCTGAAACGCGCCGAAGCCGAGCCGCGTGGCCACATACTCGGAGATGGTGACGATGGCGCTCATCGGGTGCACGGTGGCGCCGGCGCGGATCTGGTGGTGGTGGCCGATGACCCAGACGACCTCGTCGGGCATGCCCCACGCCCGGGCCACGATCTCGGCGCGTCGTTCATGCTCAAACGCGATCGCTGAGACGACCACGCCCAGCGGCGGCCGCTCGACGCTGCGCGGCAGCTCGTTGAGCACCAGGAGCGACGTCACGATGCCGATGTCGTGGATGAGCCCGCACAAAAAGGCGTACTCCGCCTCCCAGGTCGCGTACCGGCACACGATCCGGGCGACGTGGGCGGTCGCTCGGCTGTGCGCCGACAGGGCGGCCATCAGCTCGCCGTACGCGTCGGCGCGAAAGACGCGCCCGTTCATCGCGACCTCGAGCACCACGTCGCGGACGAGCTCCAACCCGAGGCGCACCACGGCGTCCTTGAGCGAGCGCACCTGCACGCGCCCGCCGTGAAGGGGCGACTTGCACAGCCTCAGCACACCGCCGGCCAGGACGGGGTCTTTTTCGAGCATCGCCACGACCGCGGGCACGGTCACCTCGGGGCTGTTGGCGATCTGCATGAGGTCGATGGCCACCGCGGGCAGCAGGGGCGGGCGGTAGGTGGCCGACGAGAAGGTCTCGCGAATGCGGCGGTCGAGGTCGAACTTGGCGACCATGACGCCGTCGTCCTCGGCGATGGTGTGGCGGCCGTTGCCGTAGTTCGGATTGTGGACCCGGGCGGAAGCCCCTGCGCGATCATCCATGGTCGTCCCCCCGCGGTGGCCTGAGATGGCCTCGTTAGCCTGCATATCCGCCGGTCGCAGCCGGAGCGCGGTGGGAAGTGCAGGCCAGGTTCATCGGCCCCGAGCGGCCCGAACTTGAGGCGTAGATCGCGCCTCTCGGTCGCCTCAGGCGGCGCGGCGACGACGGCCACGCCGCCCCGTGAATCGGCTATGGCGGCGACTTTGAGGGCATCCCCTCGGGCTGGCGCCGCGCTGGATTCGCGGGGGCCGAGCTGTGCTAGGCTGCGGACCTGGTTCGGTCAGAGCAGATCAGGGGGCAGACGGTTTGTTGGGTCTCGCGATGCGCGCTGGGGCGGCGCTCTCCTTGGTGATCTCGTGCCAGCTCACCGCGGCGGCCACCTCGCCACCGCGCGGCAAGGTCGCCGCGCCGCTGGTCGCCGCCGCGGCGATGCCCGACCAGGATCTACGCGACTCGGAGCGTCGGACGCGGGCCGGCGCCGCCCTGGACCACGCCGGGCCCGTGCGGTGCGCGCTCGCGGCGCCGGCGGCCGATCGCTACGTCACCGGCGGTGCAGACGGCGTCATCCGCGTCTTCAACGGCCGCGGCGTCCCCGCCGGGAGCGTCGACACCCGGACCGGCGGCGTCTCCGCCATGGCCTTCACGGCGGACGGTCGCGCGCTGGTGGTGGCGAGCGCAGACGGCGCGGTCCTGCGTGTCGACCTGTCACCGCTGCGCGTGGGCGGCGTCGTGGGCCAGGTCCCCGGCGGCGCCTCGCGGCTCGCGCTGTCCGCCGACTCCGCCCTGGTCGCCGCGGTGGGTCCCGCGCGCACCGTCCGCGTCTTCGACCGCGCCAGGGGCGAGCTGCGCTTTGAGGCCAGCCCCGGCCGGCGCGTCGAAGACCTCGTCTTTTCGCGAGGTGGCGACTCGCTCTTCGGAGCCCT
>CAZNZH010000260.1:3513-7555 GCA_964577445.1 uncultured Myxococcales bacterium | reverse complement strand
CTGGAGCTCTATCGCGACATCGAGGAGCGCTGGGATCGGGGACGCTTCGGGCTCGAGTACGACCGCTGCGACGACATGGCGGAGAAGACGTCATGGGACAAGGAGCTCGGGCTGGGTCGCGAGAAGATCTTCCAGGTCCGCAAGGTCTACAACGACCTGATGTTCATCGACGAGTTCATGACGCCCGAGTTCGCCGAAGCGCAGAAGCTCTTCACCTTCGGCTACAACCGGCGCAACGAGGCGTGGGAGATCAAGACCCGCGAGTTCCTCGACGTGAAGGCCGGGCTGCTGTCCCAGCTCACGAACTTCGGGCAGCCGGCGATCTACGTCGAGGACGCGAACCACAAAAACCGCGGCGAGCTCATGCTGTGGCACAAGCACGACGGGCAGGACCTGAAGGCGGACTACGCGCAGGCGACCCTCGGTAATCTGGCCAAGCTGTGGTCGCGGCCGGTCCATATCCGCACCCAGGTCGAGGACAAGCAGATCATCTGGTCGCACGACGGCACGAAGTTCGGCGAGTCCCAGGCGGGCGGCTGATCTCCACGAACAGAAGCGACGAGCCGCGCGTGACCGTGCTGATGCCGGTCTTCAACGCGGAGGCGACCCTGGGCGAGGCGCTGCAGTGCGTGTTGACGCAGACCCTCGCCGATCTCGAGCTGCTGGTCGTGCTCAACGGCGTGACGGACCGAAGCGGCGAGATCGCGCGGGGGCTGGCCGCTCGCGACGCGCGGGTGCGGGTGTTGGAGATGGCGGAGGCGTCCCTGGTCCGGGCGTTGAACCTGGGCGTGGGCGAGGCACGCGGCCAGGTCATCGCGCGCCACGACGCCGACGACTGGATGGTGCCCCACCGGCTAAAGACGCAGCTCGAGGCGCTGGCGGCGCATCCGCAGTGGTCGGCGGTCACGGCGAAGGTGCTGTGCGCGGGGCTCGGGGGACAGGCGCCGGGGCGCGGGATGATGCGGCACGTCGATTGGCTCAACAGCCTCGAGACGCCGGACGCGATCGCCGCGGAGCGCTTCATCGACGCACCGGTCGCGCACCCCGCGGTGATGGTCCGGACGGCCGTGATTCGAGACGCCGGCGCGTATCGCGAGGGCGATTTCCCCGAAGATCACGACCTCTGGCTGAGGCTCCTCGGCCGTGGGCACCGGTTCGGGATGGTCCCGGAGCTGCTGGTCCACTGGCGCGATCATGCGACGAGACTGACACGAACCGACCCGCGGCTTCGCGACGCAGCAAGGTGGGATCTCGTCTACCAGCACCTGCTGGCGGGGCCGCTGTCTGGGGGCCGGCGCGTGCGCATCTGGGGCGCCGGACCCTACGGCCGAAAACACGCACGAAACCTGCAACGGCTTGGTGTCGTCGTGGATGACCTGGTCGACATCGACCCGCGCAAGATCGGGGTCCGGGTGTCCGGTGGCCGGCTGGTGGTCGACGCGGAGAGCGTGGGCGCGCCGGACGGCCGGCTGGTTCTTCTCGCAGTTGCGAGCGCCGGCGCACGAAAAAAAATCACCACCTTCCTGCGGGCCCGCGGGTATACTTCCGAGCGTGATTTCCTCGCATTACACTAGCTCCAAAAGCATCCCGTCCCCGACGCCATCCGTGCCCGTTGCAGGGTCTGCCGGCGGGCGTGCAAAGGACGGAACGATTGCAGACTGAGCCACGCCGGATCCTCGTCGTCGAGGACGAGGAACTCATCCGCACCGTGTTGATCGCCAGCTTGGAGTCCGCGGGCTACGAGGTGCTGGCGGTCGACGACGGGCAGAGCGCGCTCGAGGCCCTCGACCGGTTTCGGGCCGAGCTGGTGCTCGTCGACCTCTTGATGCCGCGCATGCACGGCTATGAGCTGATCCAGCGACTGCGCGCGGACGCACGGACGCGGCGCCTGCCGGTCGTGGTCATGTCGGGCAAGCCCTACGCGGCCGACCAGCGCAAGGCCATGGAGTTGGGCGGGACCGCGTTCCTTGCGAAGCCCTTCGGCCCGTCGGCGCTCATCGCGTTGGTGCGCCGTACCCTCGACGCCACCCGGGTCCGCTTCTGGGGTGTGCGCGGCTCGATCGCGACGCCCGGTCCCGAGACGGTGCGCTACGGCGGCAACACGCCGTGCGTGACCGTCGAGCACGGGCGCGATCTGCTGATCCTCGACGCGGGTACGGGCCTGCGCAGGCTGGGCCTGACGCTCCACGCCGAGGCGGCCGGCCAGCCCCTCGACCTGCTGATGCTGATCACGCACACCCACTGGGACCACATCCAGGGCTTCCCGTTCTTCGTGCCCGCGTTCATCCCCGGCAACACGCTGCACGTCATGGGCCCGCCGTCCATCGACAAGCCGCTGGAGCGGGTCCTGCGTGGCCAGATGGATCCCGAGTATTTCCCGGTCGCCCTGGGCGAGCTGGCCGCCGAGGTGCGGGTCGACGAGGTGCGCGAAAAGGCGTTCGAGATCGGCCCCTTCCATGTGCAGTCGCACTACGTGAACCACCCGGGCGTCACGATGGCCTACCGCATCGAGATCGGCGGCCACATCATCACCTACGCCACGGACACCGAGCCCTACCGGACGCTGCTCACCGACGAGCGGAGCAAGGTCCACGAGGAGCTGGCCTACGCCGAGAACTGCGACCGGCAGCTCGTCGACTTCGCGCGCGGCTCCGACGTCTACATCGCGGATAGCCAGTACTCGCCTGAGGACTACGTGGTGAAGCGCGGCTGGGGGCACACCTGCTACGAGGACGCCGTGTCGCTGGCGCTCGCTGCGGAGGTGGACCGCCTGGTGCTGTACTCCCACGACCCGATGCACGATGACGACGCCATCGACCGGAAGCTGGCGCGCAGCCGGCAGTTGGTGGCCGAGGCCGGGTCGAACATCGAGGTCTTCGCCGCCATCGAGGGCGAGTGCATCGAGCTGCCGGGGCGCGTCGAGACCTGACTGCGGGCCGGTGGCGCTTCCTCGAAGGCGGTGCTTCCTCCCAGGTGGCGCCTGCGCGAGCGCATCGTACACGCGGCCGCTTCGCCGCCGATGGCTCCCTCGCTCGGTTGGACTACTTCGGCGGCGCGGGCTTCGCGGACGCGGGCTTCTGCGGCGCGGGCTTCGCGGGCGCGGGCTTGCCGGTGGCGGCGCCCTTGGCCTTCGCCACGCTCCCGTCGACGGCTTTGTTGAATGAATTCGCGACCTTGGCCTTCGCCTTCGCCTGCGAGTTCAGCATCTTGGTCTTCGCCTGCATCTGCACGCCGTCCACGCGCGACTTCACCAGCCGGCGCAGAAAATCGAGGATCTGGTCAACGATGTCCATGGGGACCTCCGTAGGGAACGCCGGGGCATTGTGGCCGCGGGAGCAGGGTCCGTCGTCTAGCACGGGCCGGGCCCTCGCGGAAGGCTGACGCGCCGTGCGGGCCAGCACGCCCGGCGGGCGCTCTGTTGGGCAGACCCGTAGCGGCCGCACCGCAGGAGGCCGCGCAGACCCGCGCCACGCCGCTCGCCCGCCGCGCGCGGACGTGATAACGGCCCCAGCCCATGGAACCCATCGCCCACAGCCTGACCGGCACCGCGCTGGCCCGCGTCCTCCGGCTGGACGGCATCCCACGCCGCACCGCGCTGGTCACCGCCATCGTCGCCGCCAACCTGCCCGACGTGGACCTCCTGCTCTACGCGACCCACGGCGAGCACGGCTACCTGACCCGCCACCGCGGCGTCACCCACTCGGTCTTCGCCCTGGCGCTGATGCCGCCGGTGTGGGCGGCCATCGTCGCCCGCGTCACCCGCTCGCCCTTTCGCCCGCTGCTGCTGCTGAGCTTCCTCGCGCTGCTCAGCCACCTGCTGCTCGATCTCGTCACCAGCTTCGGGATGATGCCGCTGGCGCCGGCGTCTTGGGAGCGCGTCGCCCTGCCCTGGGTCTTCATCGTCGACCCCTTCTTTTGGCTCATCCTCGGCGCGCCGATCTTCCTCGCCCGCCGGCGCGGCGCTCGCCCTCGCCCCGTCTTCGGGGCCGCCCTCGCCCTGCTGGCCGCGTACATCGGCGCCTCGGGCGTGCTCGCGGCCATG
>CAZNZH010000260.1:0-3503 GCA_964577445.1 uncultured Myxococcales bacterium | reverse complement strand
ATGGCGACCGACCGCGCCCGCGATCTCGCCGCGGCCGAGGGCGTCGTCGCCGAGACGATCCACGCGTGGCCGACGCCCCTGTGGCCTACGGTGCGCTCGACGGTGGTCAGCGACGCGGACATCCGCCACCACGCGGTCATCGATCTCCTCGGCGGCGACGATCACTTCCGCGAGGATTTCCCTAGCAACTTGGAGGACCCGCTCGTGGCCTTCGTGCGCGAGACCGAGCCTGGCAAGGCGTTCATGACCTGGGCGGTCGACCCGGTCGCTCGCGTCGCGCTCGCGTCGGACGACGGGCGCACATGGTCGGTGCTGCTCTGGGACCTGCGCTACTGGTCGCCCATCGGCGACGCCCCCATCTTCGCCATGGCCTTCGAGGTCGTCGACCAGACGCGCGGGAGCTTCTCCCTGACCTCGTGGCGCTGGCGAAATCGCGGCCGCGGCGAGCCCATCGCGGGCATCGACGGGCCGCGACGCCCGCTCAAGGTCGAGGCGTCGCCCGCGTCCGCGCCACCCGCACCCTGACCTCGACCTGGCCCTCAGCGGCGGCCGGCAGCGGGTCGTCGAGCACGCGGGCCTGTGGGTAAAGCGCCAGCTCGCCCTTGAGCTCATCGACGCGCGCCCGGGGCGCGGTCACACGCAGCGTGAGGCCATCCGCCGCCACGCTGCCCCGCGAGACGACGACCTCGCCGTACGCACCGAGCACCGCGGCGACGGTCTCCGTCTCGGCGGTCCCCAGCGCGAAGATCGGCTCCAGCGGCACGGGGTCTCCATCCACGGGCGGGACCGCGCTCAGGTAGACACCGGCGAGCAGGCCGATGAGCACCACGCTGATGGCCGCCTCGAAGGGGAAGCGCAGCTTGGGCGCCTCCACGGCGAACCAGCGCCCGCGGCTGCGGCGGCGAATGCGGGACTGCACGGCCTCCAAAAAGTCAGGCGGCGCCTGGGCGACCGGCATGGCGCGGAGGTGCCCGACCGCCGCCGCGATGGTCTCGGCCGCGTCGTCCAGCTCGCTGTCCCACTCGAGCTCCGACTCAAAGCGGCGCAGCTCCTCGGCGTCGAGGTCACCGTCCAGCCAAGCGCTGATGCGTGGGTCGTCTTTCAAAGCGCGCCCCCTTGGGCCAATCGTAGTGTCCGTGGCGGCGTGGCGGCGTTGGAGCGCTCGACGCTGACCTCCGCTTCCGGCTCGGGCTCGCGCGGCGTCACGTCCCGCCCCTCAAGCCAGGCGTCCAGCGCGTCCTTGAGGCGCGCGCGGCCCCGATGGATACGGCTCTTGACCGTGCCCAGGCTGGCCTCGACGATGTTCGCCACCTCTTCATAGGTGAGGCCTTCGATGTCGCGCAGGACGACGGCCTCGCGCTGGTCGGCGTCCAAGAGCAGCAGCGCGCGCTGAACGAACGCCTCGGCGCGGCGACCCTCCAGGGCTTGGTCTGGGCGCGGGACGGACGCTGAGAGCCGCCCCTCCGACGGCGGGCTGAGCAGGTCCTCGAAGCGGTCGCGGGACCGGTCGTGGCGCCGCGCGAGGTACTTGATGCGGTTCTTCGCGTGGTTTGCCGCGACGCGGTAGAGCCACGTGGAGAGCTTGGAGTCCCCTCGGAAGAGCTCGATCTTCTGAAACACCGTCACGAACACTTCCTGGGCGACGTCACGGGCCTCCTCGGGCGAGCCGAGCAGGCGCAGGCAGAGGTTGTAGACCCGGTCCTGGTGGGTGAGGACGAGGCGATTGAAGGCGCGCTCGTCGCGGCGCCTGAGTGCTGCGATGAAGCGGTCGTCGTCTTCGGGTGGGGGCGCCATCGGCATGGTGTGTCCGTGGAGTCGGTCGCGTTGTATCCGTGGACGGATGATAGACACCTTGGATCTCGGTTTAGTTCCCGGGCCGCGAGCGCGGTTCGGCGAGGGCGCGCCGCCGGGGGAGCGTGAGGGCGAGGACGAGCAGCGAAACCAGCAGGCAGATCCAGGAGAAAAGAGGGCCGGCGAGGCGGTAGGGCGTGGTGATGTCGCGCAGCGGGAGGTCGGCGACCATGAGCGCGCGCTCGTCGAGGCCGAGGGTCGCGGTGGGCACGCCGTCGGGGCCGACGATGGCCGAGATGCCGGTGAGGGCCGCGCGGACCAGCGGGATGCCGAGCTCGGCGGCGCGGCTGGACTGCGACATCAGGTGAAACCACGGCGCGGTCGAGCGGCCGAACCAGACGTCGATGGTCATGTTCACCAGCAGCGCCGCGCCGTCGGCGGCGACCGCGCGGGTGTCGGCCGCGAAGAGGGTCTCGTAGCAGATGCCGCAGGCGACGCGCTCGCCGGCCGCGTGGAGGCGGCAGGGCTGCTCGCCCGGGTCGAAGTTGGCGATGCCGGGGATGGCGTGGGCGAGGCTGGGGAAGAGGCTGGTGCCGGGGAGGTACTCGCCGAAGGGGACCAGGACGCGCTTGTCGTAGACGGCGAGGTCGCGGCCGTCGGGGCCGACGAGGACGGCGGAGTTGTGGATCTTGCCGTCGCTGAGGTGGCGGAGCGAGCCGATGAGCAGGTCGGTGGCGGGCCCGGCGGCGAGGGCCGCGCGGATGGTCCGGGTGGGCGGCTCGAAGTCGAGGGGGCCGTCGGGCAGGGGCTGGCCGGTCAGCGCCGGGTCGACGCGCCAGTAGTAGGGGAAGGCTCCCTCGGGGGCGACGATGAGGTCGTAGGTGTCGGGCGGCATGGCGCGCAGGGTCTCGTCGAGGCGGCGGAGCTGCTGCCCGCGGACCGTGAAGCCGCCGTCCTTTTTGTCTTCCAGGGACGGGGCGGGTTGGAGGACGGCGACCTTCAGCACGCGGCGGGGCGGCGTCGAGTCGAGGCGGGCGTGGTGCCAAAAGCCGTAGCCGAGCAGCGCAGCGGTCACCGCGGCCAGGGGGAGGAGCGGGCGGAGGCGGCGGGTCAGGGCGAGCTCGGTGAGCAGCAGCGAGGCGGCGACGGCGAGGAAGGACAGGCCGGGGGCGCCGGTGAGCGCCATGAGGCTCGACAGCTCCGGGACGCGCCAGAAGGCCTGGCCGAAGTACCAGGGGAAGAGGTTGGGCCAGAGCCACTCGAGGGTGGTCCACAGGGCGGCCAGCGCGAGGAGGGCGAGCCCGGGGTGGCGCCTGGCGAGGGTGAGGCGGACGGGCTCGGCGAGGGCGAAGAAGACGCCGACGGCGAGGCCGTGCCACAGGGCGAAGAGCAGCAGGGCGAGCAGGCCGATGGCCTCGTGCAGGCCGCTCATCTCGCGCAGGGTGAAGACGATCCAGCGGAAGAGGACGGCCTGGCAGACCGCGCCCATCAGCCAGCCGAGCAGGAGGCGGCGCTTGGTGGACATGCCGCGGGTGACCAGCAGCAGCGGCGCGAAGGCGACGGCCATGGGCCAGACCAGCCCGACCGTGGGCATCGCCAAGATGACGCACGCCGCCCCGAGGAGCGCCGCGAGCAGGCCGACCATCACGCTCCGAACAGGTCCAGGCTGCCCGATTCGCGAGGTGCGGCCTCGGTGTTTGGGGCGTCGGTGG
>CAZNZH010000259.1:0-7559 GCA_964577445.1 uncultured Myxococcales bacterium | reverse complement strand
AGCCGCCGTCGAGGCCGAACCCAAGAGCGTGCGGTCCCGGTCAAACCTCGCGCGCCAAGCCCTCAACGCCGGGCAGCCGACCGCGGCGCTCGAGCTCCTACAGGCCGCGCGCCTCGATGCGCCCCATCACCCGCTGGTGTTGACCAACCTGGCGGTGGCCCTCGAGCGCACCGGCCAGCAGGCCCAGGCGTGGCGGGTCGCCCAGGCCGCGGTCGCCGCCGAGATCCGCCCCGGCCGCGCGCGGGCAAACCTCTGCGCGCTGGCCCTCGCTCGCACCGACGTCGATGACGCGCTGGTGGTCGTCACCTGCGAAAACGCCGTCCAGGCGGTCCCCGATGCCCCCGAACCCCTGACCAACCTCGGCCGCGCCCTGGCCCGCGCCGGCCGCGACGCCGACGCCGAGGCCGTCTTCGCCCAGGCGCGCCTCCGCTACCCCGACGACCCCTTCGTGCTCGGCCACATCACCGGATTTCTCGCCAGCCGCCGCCGCTTCGAGGACGCGGTCGCCATCCAGCGCCAGCTCTTCGCCATGGCGCCCGAGGACCAGAGCCGCCGCCGAAACCTGATCGCGCTCCTGCTGCAAAGCGGTGGCGCCCTGGCGGCCATCGGCGAGAGTCGCGCCGCCTGTGCCCGCGCTGAAGAAGCCCGCGCCCTCGCGCCCGAGGTCGCCGCGGTGCAGCAACGCGCCGACCTGCTCTGCGCGGCCCCGCACCCCTGACCGCCACCGATGATCGCCTGTGACCGCGCGGCCCTCGCTTTCCGTTCAAGGGAGCCAGCACCCCTGCCGATGGGAGACTTGCAGGCACGCCGCCCCCAACACACGGCGTCTCTGCGTCACCCACACAAGCGGTAGGTAGGCGATGAAAGGAGAACCCAGGGGCGCGCGGGCGTCCGACCCCGACGCCCGTCTCAGCCAGGCCAGCGAGCCGGCGCCGATGGGGCCAGTGACTCGGCGCGCGCTGCGGGTGCGGGCGGCCATCGCAGAAGGCCGCTACCATCGCGACCCCAAAGCGGTGGCGGAGGCGTTCGTGATTCGCGAGTTCTTTGATCTGGATGTGAGCGGCTGAGGCGACGCGCGGCCCCGCGTTGGCGCCGCCCTGGGCCGCGCCAACGCGGGGTCAGCCGCGGAGCCCGAGGGCCAGCAGGCTCGCGATCTCGCGCAGCACCGCGATGTCGCCGGTCCGAAACGGGTGCGAGCGTCGCGTGCTGACCTCCAGCGTGCCCAGCAGCCGCTCGCTCGCGATGGGCACGACGGCGCCGGTGCGGTCTGAGGGCGAGAGCGACCCCGCTCGCTCGAGCGCCGGCGTCTGGCCGAAGTAGATGGTCTCGCCGCCAGCCAGGGCTTGCCGCAGGTAGCGGTCGCCCTTGGTCAGGCGCGAGGACGGGGCGTTTCGGCTACAGCCCACCGCGGCGAGCACGTGGAGGCGATCCTCGCCGAGCGCGCGCGTGACCAGGCCGCCGTCGGCCAAGGTCAGGTTGCGCGACCAACGGGCGGCGATCAGCGCCGCAGCCTCGATCGGGTCGCCTGCGCTGATCGCGCCGACGAGCTCGCGGTACATCTCGAGCACCCGCTCCGAGCGCGCGCCGATAGCGGCGTCCTCGACGCGACGGCGCGGCCTCGCGGCCTCCATGACTCGCGCCATGAGCTCCATCAAGAACCTCCCTACCGCCTGAGGCGGCGCACCGGGATCTCTCATCGGCCGGCCGCCTACCGGCCTTGAGCGAATTCTTTGTACCGCGCGTCGATCTCTTCCGGGGCCTGTCTTTGCTGCGGTCGCGCGCTTCGGCAGCCCAAGGGCCGGGCCCCGTGATACAGCATAATGCCGGCGGCTTGGTACGATCAGGCTCGCCCGCGACCCCGACCGACCGCCCCCCACCGCCTCGTCGCCGCTGCCCTCAGCCGGATGCCGCCCCGATGCCCGACCCACCGATCTCGGACCAGCTCTCCCTCGGTCTGCTCTCCCCCGACGCGCTGGCCGAGCGCCGCGAAGCCCTGCGCCGCCTGGTCCCTGGCGCCTTCGTCGAGGGCGAGCTCTGCGCCGACCGGCTGCTGCGCGCCCTGGGGCTCCCCGCGCCGGCCGCGGCCACCCCGGAGCGCTACGCCTTCACCTGGTCAGGCCGCAGCGACGCCTTCGCCGCGTCGCGGGCCGCCCCCACCGGCGCGCTCCACCCACAGCGCGCCGAGTCCGTCGCCTTCGACGCCGCCGAAAACCTCGTCATCGAGGGCGACAACCTCGAGGTGCTCCAGCTCCTCGCCCCCGCCTACGCAGGCCGCGTCTCGATGATCTTCATCGACCCGCCCTACAACACCGGCCACGACTTCATCTACAAAGACGACTTCCGCGAGCCGCTCGAGGCCTACCTCGCCCAGACGGGGCAGGCCGACGCCGCCGGTCGCATGGTCCGCAGCGACGCCGAGACCGACGGCCGCCACCACTCCCGCTGGCTGTCGATGATGGCCCCGCGCCTGGTCATCGCCCGCGAGCTGCTCGCCCCCGACGGCGCCCTCTTCGTGTCCATCGACGACGGCGAGCTGCCCCACCTGCGCCTGCTGCTCGACGAGGTGTTCGGCCGCGAGCACTTCGTCGCGCAGATCGCCTGGCAGAAGCGCTACACCCGCTCAAACAACACCGACGGCTTCAGCTCGGTCATCGACCACATCGTGCTCTACCGGCGCTCCGAGGCCTTCCAGCCGCGGCTGCTCCCCCGCACCGAGCGCGACGCCACCGAGTTCAAAAATCCCGACGACGACCCGCGGGGTGTGTGGAAAGCCACATCCTTCGTCAACCAGGTCCCGCCCGAGCGCCGCCCCAACCTCGCCTACCCCGTCACCAACCCCAAGACCGGCCAGACCACCCACCCGACGCGCAAAGCCTGGCGCACCAACCGCGAGGGCTTCGACCGCCTCAGCCGCGAGGGCCGCCTGTGGTGGGGCCGCGACGGCACGCGCCCGCTCCCCATGGTGAAGACCTACCTCTCGGAGATCCGCCAGGGCCTCACCCCCACGAACTTCTGGAGCCACAGCTACGCCGGCCACACCGACGCCGCCCACTCCGAGCTGAAGGCGCTCTTCGGCAAGAAGGTCTTCGACACGCCGAAGCCGTCGCTGCTGATTCGGCGCATGCTCGAGCACGCCACCGGGCCCGACGCGCTGGTCATGGACTTCTTCGCCGGGTCGGGCGCCACCGCGGAGGCCGTGGTGGAGCAGAACCTCGCGGACGGCGGCCGGCGGCGCTTCATCCTGGTGCAGCTCCCCGAGCCCGTGAGCGAGGGCGGGTTCGCCACCATCGCCGACATCACCCGCGAGCGCGTCCGGCGGGTGCTCGCGCGCGCTTCGGCCGCCGAGGGCGGCGAGGGCTCCGGCGACTCAGGCGCCCGCGGGTTTCGCGCCTTTCGGCTAGAGCGCGCGATGGTCCCGCCCTGGCCGGTCCGGCCCATGGACGCCGCGAGCCTCGAGGCCGCGCTGGCGCGCCAGGTCGCCGGGGTTGCGCTCGCGCCAGGCTCGCCAAACCATGCGGAATCACTTGCTTTTGAGGTCGCGCTCCGCGCCGGCGTGCCCCTGAGCGCCCCCATCGCCCGGGTTCGCCTCGGGGAGCACGACGGGTTCATCTTGGGCGGGTCGTCGCTCTGCCTGTGCCTCGCCGAGGCCATGGACGACGCCACCGCCGAGGCCATCGCGCTAGCGCGCCCGGCCGTCGCGGTGTGCCTGGAGCGCGGGTTCGCCGGCGACGACGGGCTGCGGCTGCGCGTCCGCGACCGGCTCCGCTCTGCCGGCGTGACCCTGCGGACGGTCTGAGCGTGGCCATACGCTTCCAGTTCGACGCCGAGCAGCCCCACCAGCGGGGCGCCATCCACGCGGTGGTCGACGCCCTGGCGAGCGTCGGCGACCGGCGCGGCGGCCACGCTCGGTCCGGGCGCGCCATCGTGAGCCACGGGGAGCCGCTCGATCTCGGGCGGGTGCTCCTCGACGTGCAGCGCGTCCAGGCGCGCCAGGGGCTGGCGCTGAGCCGCGACGGGGAGGGCGCTGAGCTGACCGTCGAGATGGAGACGGGCACCGGCAAGACCTACGCCTACCTCCGGCTGATGCGCGAGCTCTACGCGCGCTATGGGCTGTCGCGCTTCATCGTGGTGGTGCCGAGCCTGGCCATCCGCTGCGGGGTGCTGGCGCAGATCGAGGCGCTGGCGGAGCACTTTCGCGGGCTCTACCCCGACCAGCGGGTCGAGGCGTCGCTCGTCGACGCGCAGTCCCCGGGCGGCGTGCGGCGCTTCGCGCGGGACTCGGGCTTGCAGATCCTGGTGATGAACATCGACGCCTTCAACAAAGGCCGAGGAAATCTGGGGCACCGGCCGGCGGACGCCCTGGGCGGCGAGACGCCGGTGGGTCTGTGCGCGGCGACGCGGCCGGTGGTGGTGCTGGACGAGCCCCAGAGCATGGAGGGGCCGCGCGCGCGGGCGGCGCTGGCCGAGCTTCAGGCGCTGGTGACCCTGCGCTGGTCGGCGACCCACCGGCGGGCGCCGCACTGCGTCTATCGCCTCGATCCCGTCCGGGCTTTCGCGCTGGGGCTGGTCAAGCGGGTCGACGTGGCGGCGGTGACGGCGGAGGGCGGCGCTGAGGCGGCGGTGACGGTGTTACAGACCCGGGCGACCAAGCGCGGGGTGTCGGCGAAGCTCGCGGTCGCGGGGCCCGCGGGCCCGGTGGCGCTCACGGTGCGGGGGCAGGGCGAGGACCTCTTCGCGCTGTCGGGCGGGGTCGAGGCCTGCCGCGGCCTGGTGGTGCGCGCCGTCGACCATGGCGCGGGCGCGGTGGACTTCGAGTCGGGGCTCCGGCTGACGGTCGGCGGCGACGCGACGGCCCGCGCGGCGGTCTGGCGCGCGCAGCTCGAGGAGACCATCCAGTGCCACCTCGAGCGTGAGCTGGCCTGCCGGCGCCTGCTGCCGGCGGGTGAGCGGATGAAGGTGCTCTCGCTGATCTTCCTCGATCGCGTCGACGACTACGCGGTCGAAGACGGCAGCGTGCGCCGCGACTTTTGCCGGGCGTGGGAGGCGGCGCGGGCCGACGAGCGGTTCGCGGCCCTCGAGCTGCCGCGGGCCGAGCGCGTCCACGCGGGGTATTTTGCGCGCCGCCGCGGGGAGGCCATCGACTCGACGGGCAAGAGCCGCGAGGACGACGAGGCCTTCGCCCTGATCATGGCCGACAAGACGCGGCTCTTGTCGCCCGAGGAGCCGGTGCGCTTCGTCTTCAGCCACTCGGCGCTGCGCGAGGGCTGGGACAACCCCAATGTGTTTCAGATCTGCACACTGCGGCGGACGCGCTCGGAGCTGAAGAAGCGCCAAGAGCTGGGCCGCGGCATGCGCTTGCCCGTGCTGGCGAGCGGGTTGCGCACGCGGGACCCCGATCTCGCGCGCCTGACGGTCATCGCGAACGAGAGCTACGAGGCGTTCGCGCGGGACCTCCAGCGCGAGGTGGCGGCCGACACCGGCGTGGAGTTTTCGCAGTGCATCACGGAGCGGCGGGCGCGAGAGCGTTGCGCGCTGCGCCCCGGTTGGAACGATGATCCATGGTTTTTGGAGATGTGGCGGCGGGTGGCGAAGCCGCTGCGCTTCGTGCCGGCGCTCGATGGCGCTGTGTTGCGACATCGAGGGACGGAGCTGCTGCGCGCGCTGGCGCTGCCCGAGCCCACCCGGGCGGTCCGGATCACCCGCGGGGAGCTGACCGGCGGCGGCGCCGTGGCCGGAGCGAGCGAGCGCCGGGTGTTCGACGGCGCGGAGCCGGCGGGTGGGCCCGTCCCCGACCCGCTAAGGTCGCTACAGGGCGAGACCGGCCTGTCGCGTGGGACCCTGGCCGCGATGTTGGTCGGGAGCGGGGCGACCGCCGCGCTGGTCCGGGCGCCCGCGGCGCTGCTCGAGGGCGCGGCGAAGGCGCTGCGTGGGCTGGTGGCTGAGGAGTCCGCGCGCCGGGGGCACCTGGAGGTCTGTGGCGAGCCCCTGGCGCCGGAGGTCCTGGTCCACCGGCCGCTGGCCGCGGGCGCCTGCGGGGAGGTCGCCGCCACCCGCTCGGTCTACACGACGCTGCCCGCGGGCGACCCGGCCGAGCGCGACTGGCTCGCTCGGGTGGACGCCGACCCGCGCACCCGGTCGATCTTTCGCTGGCCGGGCTGGCTCAACGTCCCGTCGCCCATGGGCGCGCTGGCCCCAGGCTGGCTGGTGGCCCGCGAGAGGGCCGCGGGCGGGTTCGAGCTGGCCCTGGTCGCCGAATCGCCAGATAAACCCTGGCGATCCGACGTCCTGGCCTCGCTGGCGGCGGCCCTCGGCGCGCGCCTGGAGCTCAGGGGTCCGGGGCCGCGGCCGGAGTCCGGGCGCCACCTCCGCGGCCGAGTCTAGCCGCCGCACGTTCGGAGCGAACGCGCTTCCCCCGGGCCGGCGTCGCGGCTACGCTCCCGCGGCTGAGCGGTCGCGCCGAACCCGCTGCCGCTCAGCAAGGAGACGCCATGAGTGAGCGCGAGCTGCTGAGCATCGCTGGACCGCCCGCTGAGCTGCTGCCGGAGCCGGGGTGGACCGAGGCGTCGAGGTCGCTGTGGCCGCGCGGGGTCGGGCGCAGCTTCGTCTCCGGGGAGCCCGACGGCGACCGCCTCCGGGTGCGTTACTTTCAGCGTGCGAGCGACGGCGCCCTGGTCGCCCGCGCCTGGTTCGGTCCGGGCACGGAGGGCCCACCGGCGCACGTCCACGGCGGCTGCATCTCGGCGCTGCTCGACGAGACGATGGGCCTCGCCTGCTGGACCGCCGGCCGCAAGGTGCTCGCCAGCCGCCTGGACGTGCGGTTTCGCGCGATCTTGCCGCTGGGGACGCTGTGCACCGTCGAGGCGTGGGTGGACCACGCGGAGGGGCGCCACGTCACCACGCGCTCGCGGCTGCTCGGACCCGACGGCACCGTCCACGCCAAGGGCGAAGGGCTCTTCGTCGAGCTGACCGACGCCATGGTCGACCAGTGGCGCCAGCGGGCCACTCGCCAGTAGCATCGCGCCACCCGCGCGCCCCCGCCCGCCGGACCCCATCCGCGCGATTTCCCCGATTGAGGCCAGCCATGTCCCTTCGATTCACCAGCTCCCGACTGCTTTTTTGCGCGCTCTTGCTCCTGAGCGCGGCGTGCGGCGACGGCAAGGGGCAGCCCGATGGCCTCGACGCGGCGGGGGACGTCGCCGCCGACGCCGACGCGCTCAGGCAGGACGCCGACACAGCGGACCTCGCGGGGGCCGACGGCGAGGTCACGACCGGCGCGGACGCCGAGGTCTCACCGGAGCTGCCGCCGCCCTCGCCGGATTGGCCGGCCGCCGGCGAGCTGGTGATCTCCGAGGTGATGAAGCAGCCGGCGGCCGTCTCGAGCGCCGCCGGCGAGTGGTTCGAGGTGACCAACCTGCTGGCGCGGAGCTTCGACCTGAAGGGCTGCTACCTCGGCAGCGCTGGCGACGCGGCTCGCCTCATCGAGACCTCCGTCCCCATCGGGCCGGGCGAGGTGCGGGTGCTGGGCCGAAACGCCGACGCCGGCACCAACGGCGGCGTCG
>CAZNZH010000258.1:3466-7584 GCA_964577445.1 uncultured Myxococcales bacterium | reverse complement strand
CCTGGCTCATCGCGCGCACCAGCACCGCCCTCATCCTGCTCACGGGCGCCCTCGTCATCACCGGCCGCGCGCGCGCCCACCGCGGCCCCGGCGCCGGCCTCGTCATCGCCGCCGGGCTCGCCCTCATCTTGGCTGGCGGCGTCCTCCTCTTCCAAGCCGTCAACGCCCGCGAGCTCCCCGCGCCCTTCAACGACGCGCTGCTCAGCCGCCCCTACGACCTGATCGCCCTCGCCCTCTTCTTGGCCGCCGGCGCCGTCCTGCTCCGCGACACCCGCCTGCGCGACGCCTCGCTCCTGTCGACGTCGCTCCTCATCAGCATCGTGCCCCAAGCCACCGCGCAGCTCGCCATGGCGCTCGGCTCCACCGAAAACCGCGACGGCTGGTACTTCTCGGCCCACGCGCTGAAGCTGCTCGCCTACACCCTGCCCTTCGCCGGCGTGCTGCTGGACTCGCGCTGGGCCGCCCAGGAGGAGAGCCTGACCCTGCGCCGCCTGCGCGACACCCAAGATGAGATGGCCCACAACCGCGAGCTCTACCGCACCCTCGCGCGCAACCTGCCCGACACGGCGGTCTTCATCATCGACCGCAGCGGCGCCGTCGTGCTGGTCGAGGGCATCTCGCTTCAAGACAGCGCTAGCGGCATGGCCCGCTTCCCGGCCTCATCGGACGGCACCGACCTGGCCAGCGAGCTGCGCGAGATGCTGCGCCCTGCCCTCGACCGGGCGCTGGCGGGCGAGAGCTCGACCACCGAGTACAGCGAACACTCCAAGGTCTACCATGTGCACGTCATGCCGGTGCGCGTGTCCGCCGACGACGTGCTGGCGTGCATGGTGGTCGTCACCGACATCAGCGAGCAGCGCGTCGCCGAGCGCTCGCTCAGGCTGACCCAGTTCTCCGTCGACCGCGCGGCGGACGCCGTGTTCTGGCTGGGCCAGGACGGGCGCCTCTTCTACCTGAACGACGCGGGCTGCCGCATGCTCGGCTACTCGTCTGACGAGCTGCTGGCCATGAGCGCGCCCGACATCGAGCCCGAGATGACGGAGGCGACGTGGTCGGAGCGGTGGCGGGCCGTGAAGGACGCCGGCAGCCTCACCATCGACACCGACCTGCGCACCCGCTCGGGCCGCCTGGTGCCGGTGGAGGTGAACACCCGCTACTTGCAGTATGACGACCGCGAGTACCTGTGCGCCTTCGCCCGCGACGTCACCGAGCGCGTCGTGCAGGAGAAGCTGAGCAGGGACAAGGACGCCGCCGAGGCCGCCAACCGCGCGAAGAGCGTGTTCCTGGCTCACATGAGCCACGAGCTGCGCACGCCGCTGAACTCGGTCATCGGGTTCGCCAACATCTTGTTGAAGAAGCGCGCCGCCGCCTTCGAGGACAAGGACCTGACCTACCTCGAGCGCATCCGCGACAACGGCAAACACCTGCTGGCGCTGATCAACGACGTCCTCGACCTCTCGCGGGTGGAGGCGGGGAAGGTCGCCCTGGACGTCGATCCGGTCGACGTGGAGTCGCTGTGCCGCGAGGTGGTCGAGCAGCTCGCGGTCCAGCTCCGCGGCCGCCCGGTGGAGCTGAGCTTCGAGACCACGGGCGGGCTCCCGGCCATCGAGACGGACGCGGCGCGGCTGCGGCAGGTGGTGGTGAATCTGGTGGGCAACGCCATCAAGTTCACGGAGCGGGGGACGGTCACGGTGCGCGTGGGCCCACAGCCGGGCGAGCGCGGGCGCGTCCGCATCGAGGTCATCGACACGGGCATCGGCATCACGGCGGACAAGATCGAGGCGATCTTCGAGCCCTTTCAGCAGGCCGACGTCAGCACGCACAAGCGCTACGGCGGCACGGGCTTGGGGCTGGCGATCACCCGCGGGCTGGTCGAGCTGCTAGGTCACCGCTTGGAGGTCGAGAGCGAGCCCGGCGTGGGCTCGACCTTTCGGCTCATCGTGCGCCGCACCCCGCGCATGGCGGGCACGCCCTCGACCATCCGCACACCGCGGGGCGGCCACCCGGAGCACGTGCCGGCCGTGACGAGCACGGCACCTCAGACCCCGCTGGTCGAGGCCCACGACGCGCTGGTGCTGGTCATCGACGACGACCCCGACGCCCAGGTCCTGTTGGGGCACGCGCTCGAGGAGATGGGCTGCCGGGTGATGACGACCGGCACCGGCCGCGACGGCCTGCGCTTGGCGGCCGAGCTGATGCCCGACCTGGTGCTGCTGGACCTGCTCATGCCGGAGATGGGCGGCGAGGAGGTGCTGCGGCGCTTCCGCGAGTCGCGGGTGCTGCGGGATATCCCGGTGGCCATCGTGAGCATCGTCGCCAGCGAGCGGGCGAGCCACCTGGACGGCGCGGTGGCGGTCCTCGACAAACCGGCGTCCCGCGGCGACCTGCGGACCGTGCTGCGCAATAGCCTGACCCAGAGCCGGCGGAAGATCCTGGTCGTCGACGACGACGAGCTGGTGCGCCGCTTCATCTCCGGGCTGCTGCGCGACGAGGGCGTCCACGTGCGGACGGCGGCCAACGGCGAGGACGCGCTGCGGGTGCTGGAACACTACGCGGCCGACATGTGCATCGTGGACCTCAGCATGCCCGTGCTGGACGGGTTCGGGTTTTTGGGCGCGCTGCGCTCGCAGGATGCGTTCGTCGAGCTGCCGGTCGTGGTCGTGACCGGGCGCGACCTGACGCCGGAGGAGCGCCGCTTCCTCGAGCAGGAGGCGGCGGCCGTGCTGCCCAAGGGGCGCGACCTGGCGGAGCGGCTGCGCGCGCTGTGTTGAGGGGCGCGGGCGCCTACGGGCCGGCGCGGGTCGCGAGCAGGACGTGCGCCATATAATGGTGGACGAGGCGGTCGTGGGCGGGCAGCGGCCAGGGGACGGCGTCGGCCTCTTCGAGCACGCGGAAGTCGAGGTGTTCGAGGCCCGGGAGGCCGCCGGCGAGGGCGCGGCGTAGGGCCGCGGGGCCTTCGAGCCAGGTGTCGGGTGGCTGGGCGTGGGGCTCGTAGTGAAAGGGCTGGGCTAACAGCAGCAGGCCGCCGGGCGCGACGAGGGCGTCGAGCTGGCCGAGCAGCAGCCAGGGGTCCCAGATGGCGTCCATGAGGCCGAAGGCGACGACGAGGCCGAAGCGTTCGGCGAGCAATGGCGGGGCGAGGGCGTCGGCGATGACGTGGCGGACGCGGCGCGCGGGCGGTGGTGGGCCGGGCAGCTCGAGGGTGATGGGCTCGAAGCGGCGGGCGACGCGACGCCAGGGGACCGAGACGCGCTCGCCGCGGATGAGGCGGCGGGAGAGGCGGGCCATGGAGGGGCGGAGCTCGAGCAGCGCGACCTCGGCGTCGGTGGCGCTGAGCCAGGTGGGCGCGTGGGTCCCCAGGGCGGCGCCCAGCTCGAGGATCGGCAGATCTCGGGCGGGTGAATGAGCGCTCAGCCAGGTCTCGACGAGGGCGCTCAGCTCGCGGCGGGGTGCCAGGGACTGGCGCAGGGCGTCGGTGGGGGCGAGGGCCGGCAGGTGGCCGAGGCCGTAGGTGCCGAGCAGCGTGGTCTCGATGAAGGCGGGTGAGGCGGGGTCGGCGGCGGCGAGGGATTCGCACCAGGCGTCGGCAGGAGGCGGCCAGGCGGGGTCGAGGGCGCCGAGGGGGTCGGTCGGGTAGACGCCGCTCGGGAGGAGGACGGCGACCTCGTCGACCACGGGGTATTCGGCGCGGCAGGCGGGGCAGACCAGGGCGTCGGGGCGGGTGGCGGCGAGGGCGTGGACGTGGAGGCGCCCGGCCTCGTCGGGGGCGCGGCAGGTGACGCAGACCAGCTCGAGCGGGGCCGGCGGGCTCACGCGTCGCCGTAGACCGGGACCAGCGCGCCGCGGGTGGTGCGGTTATCGGGCGAGGCCAAAAACGCCACGGTGCGGGCGATGGCGGCGGGGGTGGGCCAGAGCGCGTGGTCGGCGTCGGCCATGGCGGCGCGGTTTTGCGGGGTGTCGATGATGGAGGGGATGACGGCGTTGACGAAGATGCCGTCGCGGCGGAGCTCCTCGCCGAGGGAGACGGTCAGCGAGGCGACGGCGGCCTTGGCGGCGGTGTAGGCGGCCATCCCGCCGGTGGGGATCTCGGCCGCGCGGGCGCCGACGTTGACGATGCG
>CAZNZH010000258.1:0-3456 GCA_964577445.1 uncultured Myxococcales bacterium | reverse complement strand
CCGCCGTCGTAGCCGCCGCCGCGCATACGGCGGACGGCCTCGCGGCAGGCCAGAAAGCAGGTCATGACGTTGAGGTCGTGCATGCGGCGGAAGTCTTCGGCGGAGGTCTCGCACAGCGGGGCCATGGCGAAGCCGCCGACGGTGTGAATCGACGCCCAGACCGAGGGGAGTGCCGCGAAAAACGAGGCGACGGCGACCTCGTCAGTCATGTCGACCGGGCCGCGGGCGTGAAAACCCGTGCGGTGGGCGTGCGGCGAGCGGGCGAGGGAGGCCGGGTCCATCCAGGGGACGTAGACCTCAGCGCCGCCGTCCAGCAGGACGCCGACGATGCCGGTGCCGAGCGCGCCGGTGCCGCCGGTGACGACCACGCTGCGTCCGTCGAATTGCGTCATGGCCAACCCCTTGAGTCTGGTGCTCTTTTGGTAGCACCGTTCGCGCGCGGCGGCGAGGCCCAGGAGACCAGCCCGAGATCGGGGTTTGCCAGAGAGCGCAGCGCGGCTATCGTGCCGCACCGCCGAAGGAGTGACCCGTGAAGAGCCTGTGGAATGAAGACGACGCCCGCGCTGTGGGGACGGATCCGGTCGCGATGCGCACCTACACCTCGCGGCTGCTGGGGCAGGCGCCGGACCTCGTGCTGCACGGCGGCGGCAACACGTCGGTGAAGGCGACGGTCAGCGATTTCTTCGGCGACCCGGTGGAGGTGCTCTACGTCAAGGGCAGCGGCTGGGACCTCGCCACCATCGAGCCGGCGGGGTTTTCGCCGGTGCGGCTGGACACGCTGCTGCGCATGGCGGATCTCGACGCGCTGACCGACACCGACATGGTGCGCGAGCAGCGGGCGGCGCTGCTGAACCCGTACGCGCCCAACCCCTCGGTGGAGGCGATCCTCCACGCGCTGATCCCGTTTCGCTACGTCGACCACACGCACACCGACGCGGTGGTCACGGTCACCAACGTCCCCGACGGGGCGGCGCGGGTGCGCGAGCTCTACGGCGACCGCGTGATGTATATCCCGTACATCATGCCGGGCTTCGTGCTGGCGCGTGAGGTGCGGCGGCTGACCCGCGACGTCGACTGGAGCCGCTACGAGGGGATGGTGCTGCTCCATCACGGGCTCTTCACCTGGTCGGACGACGCGCGGGAGGCGTACGAGCGCATGATCCGGCTGGTGACGATGGCCGAGGAGCACCTGAAGGCCGAGGGGGCTTGGGAGGCGCCCGCGAAGGCCGCCGGGCCGGTACAGGCCCCTGCCCTGGCGCTGGCGCGCGTCCGCCGGGCGGTGTCTCACGCGGCGAATCACGCGGTGATCGCTCGCTTTTCGGGCAGCGCCGAGGCCGCCGGCTTCGCGTCCCGGGCCGACGTGGCCGATCTCGCGACGCGCGGCCCGGTCACGCCCGACCACGTCATCCGCACCAAGCGGACGCCGGTGGTCTTCGAGGCGGGCGGCGACGCCGACCCGGCGGCGGCCGTGAGCGCGTACACCGAGGCGTATGGCGCGTATTTCGCGGAGCACACCACCGGGGAGCTGACCTGTCTGGAGCCGTCGCCGCGGTGGGGCGTGTGGAAGGATCTCGGGCTGGTGTCTTTCGGGGCGGGCGCGAAGGCGGCGGACCAGATCGCCGACATCGCTCGGCACACGGCGCGCTGCTTTCAGTGGGGCGAGGCGCTGGGCGGGTGGACGCCGCTGCCGGCCGCCGACATCTTCGAGATGGAGTACTGGGAGCTTGAGCAGGCGAAGCTGGGCAAGCCCACGGCCGGGCCGCCGCTTCAGGGCAAGGTCGCGCTGGTCACGGGCGCTGCCGGCGGGATCGGGCGGGCCATCGCCGAGAGATTGCGAAGAGACGGCGCCGCGGTCTGTGTTTTTGACGTGTCCGACGCGGTGCTGAGCTTCGGTGGTGAGGCCGACACGCTGGCGCTGGTGGCCGACGCGACGGACTCGGCGGCCGTGCAGGCGGCGGTCGAGGCCGGCGTTCAGCGCTTCGGCGGCCTGGACATCCTGGTCAGCAACGCCGGCAACTTCCCGCCGAGCGAGGCCCTGGACGCCATCGACGACGCGTCCTGGCAGCGCTGTATCGACCTGAACCTGTCGAGCCACATGAAGGTCCTGCGCGCCGCGACGCCGTTTTTGGTCCTGGGAGTCGACCCCGCGGTGGTCGTCGTCGCGTCGAAGAACGTCCCCGCGCCGGGCCCGGGGGCCGCGGCCTACTCGTCGGCCAAGGCCGCGCTGACCCAGCTCGCGCGAGTGGCCGCGCTCGAGCTGGCGCCCAAGGGCGTGCGGGTCAACATGCTGCACCCCGACAAGGTCTTCGACACGGGCCTGTGGTCCGACGAGAAGATCCGCCTGCGAGCGGCCCACTACGGCCTGGAGGTCGAGCGCTACAAGCGGTCTAACCTGCTCGGCGTCGAGGTCCTCTCCGCCGACGTCGCCGCCTTGGCCGCCGCGATGGCGGGCCCCATCTTCCGCACCACGACCGGCGCGCAGGTCCCGGTCGACGGCGGCAACGACCGGGTGATCTGAGGGCGATGGGGGCTGCGCCCGCCCCCGGCTGGTGCGGGGATCGAACACCGCTACTATTTACGCGCCGCCTCGGAGACCTCGTGGACCCCTCGTTTTCACGATTCGACACGAAGCTCGCGCTGTCGCTGGTCCTGCTGGGCATCACCGTCGTGATCCCGAATCAGCACGGGGTGGACGCGTTCACGGAGCCGCTGATCGAGGCGTGGATCTTCCCGATTCAGGCCCACACCCACTACGGGACCTGGGCCGTGGACGCGGTCTCTTGCCACATCGACAGGGCGCACGTGACGACGGACCATGTGGTGCACGATGGGCGCTTTTACTCGCAGAAGTCGCCCGGAATGACGTGGCTCGGCACCCTGCCGTATGGCGCGCTGACGTGGGCGAACGGCGGGGAGATGCCGGCGCTCACCATCACGGCGAAGTACCTCGCTACGGTGGTGGTCACCCCGCTGCTGTTCTTGGTCTTCTTCGCGTGGGGGCGCTGGCTCAGGCCGCGCATCGGAGAGCGCTGGGCGCTGGTCTCGGTGGTGGTCGCGCTCGGCGCCAGCCCGCTCTACGCCTACGCCGGCATGTTCGTGGACTACAGCGTCGGGACAGCGCTGGTCCTCGCCTGCTTCATGCTCATCGAGCGCGGGGCGAAGGGGCCCACCTTGGCGAGTGGCGCCGTGGCGGGCCTCGGGTTGCTGGTGAATTACTGGGTCGGCGCCCTCTGCGTCTTCGTCATCGCCCAGAAGATCTTCCGCCTCGCGCTCGCCAGCGGTGCGCTGGCCGCCCCCATCGCTTCGCTGGCGGTCCTCGGCGCCGTCACGGCCGCCGCCCACCTGCTCTTCGGCGCAGGCGCCATGGCGGCGATGGCGACCGTGGTCGGCGCCGCGCTCGTCGTCCTCCCGGGCCTCACCCTGCGCGAGCGGACGTGGTGGAGCGGCGCCGCGAGC
>CAZNZH010000257.1:0-7586 GCA_964577445.1 uncultured Myxococcales bacterium | reverse complement strand
GCTCCCGCAGGTCCCGCCGCAGCCGTCCTCGCCGCAGGTCTTGCCGGCGCAGCTCGCCTTGCAGGGCGGGATGCAGAGCCCCGCCGACCCGCAGGTCCCGCCGTCCGCGCAGGTGCCGCAGCTCCCGCCGCAGCCGTCGTCGCCGCAGTTCTTGGTCCCGCAGGCGGGCACGCAGGCCGTATCTCCGGCGATGTCGTGGCTCGTGTCGACCTTGACGTCGGCGCCGTTATTGGAGCCACCGTCATCGCAGGCTGCCGCCAGCATGCCCAGACAACAACACAGTACCAGTGCGAGATGCTTCATTTCGTGCTCCTGCGCGCGCCAGCCGTCGTTCGCGGGGGGTTCGGGCGCGCTCGTCCGTCGGGTTCATGGGGAGGTCGGGCCTGATATCCGATCGGCCGAGGCGAGTCAACGATCCCCCGCGCATTTTTGGCGCGAGCTTCCCGAGGATAGGGCTCTGACGGCCGCGAGATCTTGAATCCATCGACCTCACCGGCGACCGCCGCCCCCCGCTCGAGGCCCATGACCGGCACCGCGAGGGGGGCGCAGCGCGCCAGGGGGTGTCCCCCGAGCAGCCCGAGATACCAACGGCGGCCGCGCTTGTGGTAGCCATGGGCGGCCTGGGGGATGACTGGGATGCCCGACCTTCGCAGCGTCTGTGTGACGATGGCGTTCGCCGCCGCCGCGCTGAGTGGGGCGCCTGCGCTCGCCGCCACCGGCGAGCCGGCCGTGGGTTGGCGCATGGACGGCACGGGGCGCTACGCGGCGAGCGATCCGCCCACGACCTGGTCCGCCGGGCAGGGCATCGTCTGGCGCACGCCCATGCCCACCTGGGGCAACGCCTCGCCGGTGGTCGTCGGTGACCGGGTCTTCGTGCAGGCCGAGCCGACGAAGCTCCTGTGTCTGCGCGCCAGCGACGGCAAGCTGCTCTGGACGCGCGAGAGCCAATACATCGACACCCTCGCGGGCGCCGAGCGCGATGGGATGGCCGCGCGGCTGGCTCAGGCCGCCGCCGGGCAGGTCGAGCTCGACGCGGCGAACAAGCGCATCGCGGTCATCAAGCGTGCGCTGAGAAAGCGGAGGTCGGCCGGTGAGGACCCGCGCGCGGAGCTTGAGCGGCTGCGGGAGCGGGCCTCGGCGCTGAAGACCGAGCTCGACACCACCTCGCGATTTCGCGCCGCGCCAACTCACGACATCATCGGCTACGCGTCCTCGACGCCGGTGAGCGACGGCGAGACCATCTACGCGCTCTTCGGCAACGGCGTGGTCGCCGCGTACGCGATGGACGGCACGCGACGCTGGATTCGTTGGCTCGGCCACAACCCGCCGATGAACGGTAACCCCGACGGCCACGCCGCCTCGCCCCTCCTCGCAGGGGGCCGCCTCATCGTGCCCTACGCGGCGCTCCAGGCGCTCGACCCGGCCAACGGTGCGGTCGTCTGGGCCTCGGACTTCTACAGGGATTTCGGCTCGCCGGTGGTCGCTCGTTCGGCAGGTGTGGATCTGGTGGTCTCTCCCGATGGCCGCGTCCTGCGCGCCCGCGACGGCGCACCCATCGCGGCAGGCGTCAGCGAGGTCTTCTATGTGGGTCCGGTGGCGGACGCGCGCAACCTCTATTTCGCGGGGAGCACGGACTCCACCACGAGGAGCCAGCGCCCCATGGCCCGCGCGTTCTCCCTGGCCGCCCTGGGCTCGGCCACCGCGGGGGCGAGCAAGGCGCTGTGGGCGGTGCCGCTGGATGTCGACCGCTATTACGCCTCGCCGCTGGTGCACGACGGCGTGCTCTACACGCTGTCGGAGTCCGGCTACTTCGCGGGGTTCGACGTCCGCGACGGCGCCAAGCTCTTCAGCGAGGACCTGGACTTCTTCGACGCCAAGCCCAGCATCGCGTCCGCCGGCCCTTACGTCTACGTCAGCGACTCCGACGGTCGCACCGTGGTCTACCGCGCCGGCCGCACGGCCTCTCAGGTCGCCGACAACCGCCTCGAGCCCTTCCGCGCGACCCCGTTCTTCACCGGGTCGCGCGTCTTCATCCGGACGCACACGGCGCTGTACTGCATCGGGCGCTGACGGCGGCGCGAGGCGTCTGCCTGGGGCCGCGACCCTACCTGCGGTCTTGGGGCATGCCCTTGTCGAAGAGCCCCGCGCGATCGGCCTCCGTCGGCGTGCGCGCGCAACGAAAACCCACGTCGGCGTAGGCGGTGTCGGGCTCGAGGCTCGCCCGGTAGGCGCCCCGCAGCTCCTGATAGCCCTCGCTTTGCCAGGACCCACCGCGCTGAACGCGCCGCGTGCCCTCGGCCGGCCCCACCGGGTCCACGCGCGGGCTGCGCCCGTACCAATCCTCGGCGTACCAGTCAGCCACCCACTCCCACACGCCTCCCGACAGCTCGGCCACCCCGCTGGCCGCATAGATCTGGCTGGCCCCGGTCACGCGGGTGCCGTCCGTTGGGCAGCCCTCGTGGTGGAACGCGGTTGACGTCGGCGCAATCCGGGACCTCGTCGCCCCAGGAAAAGCGCGTACCTTGCCGCCCTCGCGCGGCGAATTCCCACTCGGCCTCGGTGGGCAGGCGGGCGCCAGCCCAGGCACAGAAATCGGAGGCGCCACGCCAGGTGACGCCGTTTATTGGGTGCGCCTGACGCCCGGGCACCCCGTAGTTGAAGTAGCCGCCGCCCGGACGGACGTCTTCGGCCCGGCAGCCGCCCGAGCGCACGCAGTCCTCGAAGGCCTGGGTGGTGGCCTGGGCCACGTCCAAGTAGAAGTGGGACAGCGCGACCTCATGGGGGGGCGACTCGTCGGGCTCCGCGTCGGGATCGTAGGCGGGGGCTGACGAATCGGTCGACTGCGCGCCCATGAGGAACTCGCCGCCCTCCACCAAGACCATGCAGTCGCGGTAGGGCAGCGGGCTGCACCACCGGTAGTTGAGCAGCGGCCCGCGGGTGCGCAGGTAGGCGACGACGACGCCCGCCAGCCCCACGGCGAGCGCGGCCGCGAGGGCCATAGCCTTGGTTCGGTTGGTCCACGCCATCGGCGCGCAGTCTGACAGAGCCGCCGCCGCTTTTCGACCGAGTTCGCCTCATCGACCTGGACGGCGGGCTCAGTTCAGGGCGAATCGGAAGCCGGCGCCCAGCATCGCCGCCCAGTAGGGCTGGTTGGGCAGGTCGCCGAAGCGGAGGGAATACTCGATGACGCCGCCGGCGCTGATGAAGACCCCAGCACCCGGTCCGGCGCCGCTTGTGCCGAGCAGCAGCAACACGCCAGCCTCGAGATAGGGGCTGCCGATGGAGACGGCCTCCCTGGGGCCGACCTTGTCGTACTGAAGGAGGTGCACGCCGCCGCGCACGTAGGGCGAGAAGATCGAGACGCGGCTCATGCTGGCGATGTCGACCGAGAGGGCGGCTTGGCGGGCGTCGTCGGTGAACTTCGTGCGCACGCCCACGGACGAGGTGACGGGGGTGCGGCCGAACCCGGCGTAGACGTTGACCCCACCGCCACCGCCGTGTTCGTCGCCGCGAAACGGCGCGACGTAGCCGACCTCGCCGTGGACCGCCGCGGCGCAGCCGATCATGGGGGTGCATAGTAGGACGCAGCATAGAGCGAAACGCATGGGACACCTCCGGTCGGGCGGTCGCCGCCCGGTCGACCTGACAGCGATGCAGCTTTGGTGCCACTCGCGGAGCCGGCTGGGCCCCGCGGCCGGTCAGCCCCGGCTGGGCCCCGCGGCCGGTCAGCCCCAGCCGGGGAGCGGCCGCGCCGGCCGTGACGGCTCGCGGCGCCATCGACCGCCCCGCCGCGGGGCGTGGAGCCCCACGGCGGGGCAGCTTGCCCGCGGACCCACCGCCCTCCAACCAGCCCGCCGCCCAGGGCGAGGGTTCGGCCACCGGCGCGGCCCTCGGTCAGTCGAGGAAGCAGCCCCACGTGCCGCCCGCGTCGGGTCCGCACAGGCAACTGGACATGTCGCAGTCGCTGCCGCCGGCGGCGCTGGCGCCCCGGCAGGGATGGCCGGGCGTGGTCGCGCCGCCGGAGTAGGAGGTGGTGCCGACCGCGTCGTTCGGCTCGCGCTCGTCGCCGATGGCGTCGCAGTCGTTGTCGACGCCGTCGCAGAGCTCGGGCGCGCCTGGGTAGATGGTGTCGTCGCCGTCGTTACAGTCGCCGGGCTCGAGCGCCCGGAGATCTCCGCTCGGCTCGCAGTAGCAGGCTGGGGCGCCCACGCCGAACCCGTCGCCGTCGACGTCGGTGTAGTACTCCACGCAGTTGAGCGCATCGAGATCGTTGGTGCTCCCGTTGCAGTCGTCATCTTGGGGCGTTGAGCAGTCCTCGACGGCGGTCCCGACCGAATCCTCGATGCAGATGAATCCCTGGCCCGCCACACAGCCCATGGTGCCGTTGGCGCACGAGTCTGCGTCCGGGCCGTCGCAGGCCTCGCCGTAGTTGGGGAAATCGGCCGGCGTGGGCGCGTCGCAAGCACCCCAACTGCCCGCCTCGCACGTCTCGTGGCCGGTCCCGCAAACGCTGGAGCAGGGCTGCGTCACGTCCTCGTCGATGTCGCCGTCGCAATCATCGTCAAGGTTGTTGCAGGTCTCCACCCCGACGCCGTAGGGCTCGGCGCTGCAGACCGGGTCCGTCCCCGTCCCGCCGTCGGGACACACCCAGTAGCCATGGGCTTCGCACCCTGCCCCCGCCCCCACCGTGCACGGCTCGCCCAAGATGCCGGCGCCGCTGCTCCAGTCCTCGTCGGTCGCGCCGTCGCAGTCGTTGTCCTGATTGTCGCACAGCTCCGGCTGCGGCCCGCCCATGCACAGCCCGTAGTCGGCGTTGATGATGCCCCAGTCCATGATGTGGGTGTCGCCGCCGCTCGGGACCGTCCGGCCGCCGGGGTGAAACCCGACGTTGACCAGCATCACCAGGTCCTGGGAGTCGCTCTTCGCGTAGAGCGCCCCGCCCTGCACCTCCGAGCGCCACGCGTCGAGCTGGCAGCCGTTGCCGCACGCCCCCTCTTGCCCGGCGAGACCGCAGTGGTCGCACGCGCCGCCGCAGGCCGTGTTGCAGCAATGGCCGCTCGCGCAGTGCCCGCTGGTGCACTCGTCCTGCCAATCGCAGGTGTCGCCGTCGGTCTTCCACGCGGCGCAAAATCCCAGCTCGCAGTAGCCGCTGAGGCAAGACGAGTCGCCCGCGCACAGCGACCCGTTGATCCGCTTGTTCATGCCGCCCGGGTTCAGACATCCCGAGCACGCCACCATGAGCACCCAGCCCTTTCCGGCCCCGGCCGCCGATTGCGGCAGCGGCAGCGCGTCCTTCGGCGACGCCCACCCCGAGGCGGCGGCCTCACGGGGAGCCGCGGCGCCGGCCGCACCCGCGGGCGAGCCCACGCGGTCCATCGGCGAGGGCGCGAGCGGGGTCATCACCCCGAGCACGGCGCACTCGCCAGCCTCGGTACAAGTCCAATATTCCTGCGGCGTTACACCCGTCGGTGGCGGGCCACACGACGCCGCCAGCTCCTCGGGCGTCGCGTCCGCGGCACAGCAGCCGTCGATGACCGTGTTCGAGCAGCGCCCGCCCGCCTCGCAGCGATCCAGCGTGCAGACCACGCCGTCGTCGCAGTCCCCGTCCATGTCGCACTCGCGGCAGTACCCGGCGGTGCACCACGCGCCGGTCGGGCAGTCGGGGTCGGCGACGCACTCGGTCCCCACCGCCGCGTCGGCCGCCACGACGTCGGCAGCCGCGTCGGCCTGCGCGGAGGCCGCGGGGGCCCCGCTGGGCGCGTTCTCACACGCGGCGAGCCCGAGCACCCCCAGGGCGAGGCAGCACCACGCCGGCCCGCGAAGCGCCGCGGTGGCCGGTGTCCCGGTCAAGCGCTGCCAGCGCAGCGCAGGCGTCGCCTGCCTCTTGGAACGTGCGCGCATTTACAGCCCACACGTCGGGTCGGCGATGTTCGGGTGGTGCCGGCACTCGCCGGCGCTGGTGTCGCACGAGTCGATGGTGCAGGGGTCGCCGTCGTCGCACAGGCCATCGCCCGGGCACGGGACGCAGGCGAGGTCCAGCCGGTGCTCGCAGGTGCCCAACTGCTGATTGCACGAGTCGAAGGTGCAGGGGTCGCCGTCGCTACAGATGACGGGCGAGGGGCTGCACATGCCCGCCGTGTCGCAGGTGGCCGCGAGGCACTTGTCGTCGGACGCGCAGTCGTCGTCGATATCGCAGCCGGTGCAGGCCGGGACGGGCGCGCTCGTGCAGTGCCATGCGCCGCCGCCATCGTCGACGCAGGCCCCGCTGGCGCAGGGGTCGCCCGTCTCGCAAGTGACCGGTACTACAACACAATCCCCGCTCGCCCCGTCGCAGGTGGCCACGGTGCACGCCGCCGTGGCGGCCGCCGAGCAGTCCTTGGTGACCCACTGGCAGCTCCCCTCCGCGCTGCACGTGTCGACGGTGCACGGAAAGGAGTCGTCGCAGTCCGCAGGCACCGAGCAGTGCACGCAGCCCGGCAGCGGCCCGTTGTGGGTGCAGAAGTGGTTGATATCGCAGACGTCCTGGGTGCACGGGTCGCCGTCGTCGCACTCGACGCTGTCGCTGCACGGCTCGCAGCTCGGCCCGCTCAGGTTCTGACATATCCCCGCCACGGTGTCGCACGCGTCCCAGGTGCAGTCGTCGCCGTCGTCACACTGAGCGTCGCTGGTGCAGGCCGGCGCGCAGCCGCCGATGACGGCGTGGGCGCAGAGCTTGCCGGCGCCGCAGGAGTCGGTGGTGCAGGCGTCCCCGTCGTCACAGTCGGCGACCGTGGTGCATGGCCCGCAGCCCGGCTTCGGCGCGTGCGCGCACACCCCGCTGGCGTCGCACGTGTCGGTGGTGCAGGCGTCGCTGTCGCCGCAGTCGCCGGGCCCCGCGCAGGTCACGCAGCCCGGGAGCGGCGTGTTCACGCAGATGCCGTCAGGCGAGCAGCCGTCCGACGTGCACGCGTCGCCGTCGCCGCAATCGGCGCCCGCCGTGCACGCGCAGGCCGGCGAGACGGTGTGCTCGCACAACCCCGCGGGCCCGCAGGTGTCGTCGGTGCAAGGCTCGGTGTCGGCGCAGTCCCCGGCGAGCGTGCACACCTTGCACCCCGAGATCGCCGCGTTCACGCACACCCCGGCCGCACCGCAGCTATCCGATGTGCACGGGTTCGAGTCGTCGCACTGGGCTCCCGTGGTGCATGGGACGCAGCCCGGCAGCGGCGTTTGGCTGCACGTGCCCTCGGGCAGGCAGATGTCCATGGTGCACGGGTCCGTGTCGGCGCAGTCCGAGCTCGCGCTGCACTCGTGGCAGTCGACGATCGCCGTGTTCGAGCACTTGCCGCCGCTGCACACATCGGAGGTGCAGTCGTCCGCGTCGTCGCACTGGGGCGACGCGGTGCAGGCCATGCAGCCCGAGATCGGCTGATTCAGGCAGGTGCCGTTGGCGGTCAGACAGCTATCGGTGGTGCAGGCGTCGGCGTCGTCGCAGTCGCCGTCGATCTTGCAGGCGCAGGCCGGGTCGGGGGCGTGGGCGCAGGCCCCCTCGGCCCCGCAGGTGTCGACGGTGCAGTCCACGCCGTCGTCGCAGGTCGTGTTGACGGGCG
>CAZNZH010000256.1:0-7595 GCA_964577445.1 uncultured Myxococcales bacterium | reverse complement strand
GAGACGACGCTGTACCCGAGCGATGGCGAGCTCGCGCAGGTCCGCGGCTTCTACGTGGCATGGCGCGGGGAGCACAACCCGCCGCGCCGCATCGCCCTGGCCGACCGCGCCCGGCTGACGCGCTGGCTGCACATGGGCGCGCCGGAGCTGGACGGCGCGGCGCTCCGGGCGGCCGTCGAGGGCGAGATCTCCAAGATCACCGTGGCGGACTGGCTCTCCAGCGCGCTCAGGCGGCTCAGCGACAGCGCCATCGCCGAGGTGGCGGCCGCGGGGATGCACCCCATCACGCCGGCGTCGTCGCTGCGGGTCGAGGCCTCAGCCAAGGCGACCCCCAACACCACCTACCTCGTGACCGAGCGTGAGATCGCTGTTTCGGGCGACTGGTTCAAGCTGGTCTACGCAGAAAACCCAGGCGCCGCCTTCGGTTTTTTGAAGGGCCTGCCCGCCACGACCCGCGACCTGATCTTCCTCTTCCTGACCGTGGTGGTCGGCTTGGTCATCCTGGTCGTGTTGGTGCGGATGCCCGTCGAGCACCGCTTGGTGCCGCTGGCGCTGACGGGTGTGCTGGCCGGGGCCGCCGGGAACTTCATCGACCGCATCCGCTACGGCTACGTCATCGACTTCCTCGATATGGACCTCGGCTTCATGCACTGGCCGACCTACAACGTCGCCGACATCGCGATCTCGGCCGGCGTGGTGCTCCTGCTGCTGGACATGACGTTCAACAAGCAGAGCGCGCTGTTGGCTGATCCGGCCAAGAGGGGCTGACCGGCGGGCCGCGGCCGGGCCGGCTCGCGGGCATGCAAAAGGCCGCTCCTCTGGCGAGAAGCGGCCTCATATCGACGGAAAACTCAGGCTGCTAGCGCGCCAAGCCCACGAGCGCGGCGATGGTCTCGATGGGGAACGCCAGCGTGATCCCCGACGTGTTGCCACTGCCGGCCGCCGTCATGGTGAAGGCCTCGCCCTTGGGCAGCTTGTCGATGGCCTCCTTCATGCGAGCGACCTCCGGGATGGCCGTGAGCGCGTTCAGGATCACGTCGATGCGCAGCGTGCCGGCCATGGCGTTGCCCCTGGCGGCCGCGGTCAGCGTGGGCTCGCCGCCCGGGCGCTTGCCGGACGCGAGGTCCAGCGCCTGCTGGATGCCGTGGGGGCCGAACCCCATGCTGAGCGCGTCGTTTTTGAAGCCGAACGCCAGCTCGAGGTGCCGCCCGATGAGGCCATCGACGATGGCGAACGCGGCGGGGTCCTTCTCGTTGAGGCCGAGCTTCTCGAGGTCGGCGTCGACGGTCAGGGCGTCGACCTGCACGTCACCGCGCACCTCGCTGACCAGCGTGAGCTTGACGCCCATGCCCTCGGCGATGCCGCCGAGCAGGCGGATGAGGCCCGGGAGGTCCTTGACGTCCGCTGCGCCGGGGACTTCCTTGCCATCCTTCTTCATCTCCGCGAGCGCGTAACCCCACGCCTTGAGGAAGACGAGGTCCAGCAGCTCGCCGTACGCGCCGCGAAGCTGGGTCGCGTCGGTGACCTTCGACAGGGTCGTCAGCGCAAAGGGGAAGGTGCCGTCGATGGCGAACGCGGTCGCGCTCTCGCCGGTGGACTGCGCGGCCATGCGGTCGAAGAGGCTGTCGATCTTCGCAGACTCCTCGGGGGTCAGCTTCAGCAGGCCCGCGTAGGTCTCGAGCGCCAGCTTCTGCATGTCACGGATGCTCTTGATCTCGCGGACGTCCATGTTGCCCGTGAAACCCAGCCAGGTGGTCGCGGGTGCGACGTCGGCGAGGCTGGAGCTCTTGCCGGTGATGAGGCGCGCGAAGTTCGCCAGACCGGAGCCGTCCTTGGCGTCCACGCTCGCGCCGAAGCGGATCGAGCCGTCCTGGACGTAGAGATCGAGCTGAGCGGCCGTGGTGCTGTCGACCACCTCGAAGAGGAGATCGGTGTACTTCTTCATGACCTTCGAGGCGTCGGGCATGCCCGGCTCCTGGGCGGCCTGCGAGGTCAACTGCTCGGCTGCGGCGCGGGCGTCCTGAAGCTCCTTCGCGAAGGCCGTGTTCACGGTCGTCATGTTGATGCGCGTCGTGAAGAGGCGCTCGGGCTTCCAGGCGGCCAGCGGACCCGAGATGAAGTCGCGGCGCTCGGCGAACACGCCGGGGTGGTCGGTGAGGACGGCGTGACCCTCGACGAAATCGAGGTACCAGGTCTGCCCCTGCGACTCGAAGGACGCGGCGTGGCCCTCAAGCTCCTTTTTGGCGTCGGCCGGCAGCGACGCGAGGACCTTGTCCTTGTCGGTGATCGGGATGAGGATCGCCTGGCCCTTGCCGTCGTGCGTCTTCGGGTCGACGTTGGCGAACTTCATCGGCGCCGTCTGGTCGAGCCAGGTGATGTCGGTGAACCCGTAGAGGCTCTTCATGCCCTCGAGGGCCATGGACGCGAGGTCCGGCGGGATCTGGCCGGGAGCGATCTTGTTGGCGACGGTCGAGACGGTCGTGAGCACGGCGCTGAGCGACGGGACGCCCGCGGCCATCAGGACGCCCTCGGGCAGCACGAGGGACGGCGCGGCGACGACCGCGGCGGCGGCCTCGGCGGCCTTGTCGGCGGCAGCCTTGTCGGCGGCGGCCTTGTCGGCGGCGGCCCCGGCGGCCTCGGCGGCCTTGTCAGCGACGGCCTCGGCGGCCTTGACGGGCCCATCGGCCTTGGCCGGCTCGGCGGTCGTGGCGGCGGGCGCGGGGGCCGCCGGCTCGTCTTTCTTGCAACCCGGAGCGGCCACGAGGGCGCCCAGCGCCAAGCTCAGGGCGCCCGCCAGTAGGGATCGGCTAAGTGGTATCATGGACTCGTTCCTCCTCGGAAGCCTCAGGTGATTCCGCGCGATTCGCGGGTTGTGTGCGTGGGTCTGGGACGGACAGGGCGTGTCCACTAGACCAGCGCGAGGCCCCTGTCAACGCGCGAGGCCGGTCCCGATTCCCTGAGATTTCGCGTGCATGGTCCGGCGCCGCGGCGGCCTCGAGCGGGTCGACGGATCAGAAGCGGCTGCCGATGCCCAAGGTGAAGCTCAGCGGGAAGTTGAACTCCCGGACGAGGCTGGCCGGGGCCACGTAGCTGGTGAAGCCCGTTCGCGCCGTGAGGTACCAGCTCTCGCCGAGGCCCACGCGGAGCCCGGCGCCGAAGTTGAGACCGAGCCAGAGGACGGGCGGGTCGTCGCGAAAGAGGCCCGAGCAGCGTGGGCTGTCGACGCCGAAGTGCTTGCAGTCCACGTCCTTGCTCATGCTGATGTCGGTGAAGGTGACGGCCAGCTCGAGGCCCGCCTGGACAAAGACGCGCACCCGGCGTGAGCCGCCGGTCAGCCCGGCCCCGGCGGCGAGCCGGGATGTGATGAAGCCGCTGAGCAGGTCGTGGTTGCTGTCGGGCGCCGTCACCATCTGGGAGAACTCGCCGAAGACGTGGAGCGCGGTGCCGGACTGCCAGGCGACAGCGAGCCCGGCGCCGGGGCTGTGGAAGATCTCGCGCGTGCGGTCGTGGCGCAGAAAGAGCGCGTGGGTGTAGCCGAGGTCGACCGACCAACGGGGCTGCTGGACGCGGCGCGCGAGCGGCAGCTCCTGGGACTCCAGGGCGCAGGCGTGCCACGCGGTGAGCTCGCGATCCAAGAGGTCGCGGGCCGCCTCGCTGTCGCCGAGCGGGATGCGAACGTCGAGGACCACGCTGCGGGTGCGGCTGTCGAATATGGCGATGGCGAGCACGGGGGCCGCGACGTCGGGGTTCGGGCCGTTTTCGATAAGCGCGGTCACCCAGATGTCGACTTGGGCTTGCTTCGCTAGAGCCGCCAACGTGGCCGGGGGAAACCGGAGGCGCACCTTGTCCGGGAGCTGCGCCAGGTCGACCAGGGCGCCAGCGAGGGCTCGCTCGACCGCCTCGGGGTAGTAGCCGTGGTCGATGACGCGGCCGGGATCGAGCAGCCACATCTGCCGAAACGCCATGTAGGCCGCGTGCGCGCTGCCCCGGTCGAGCTGGGCCAGCCCCAGGTACATGTGCACGTCGGCCAGCTCGCGCGCCTCGGCGACGTCGCCCTGGGCGTCGACGTAGAGTCTGGCGGCGCGCTCGAGCTGCTCGATGGCCTCGTCGGTGGCCAGCGCACGGTAGCGCTCCACGCCCAGGACGTATCGCTCGCGGGCCAGGGCGGTCGCCTCCCGGTGGCTCGACCGATCCAAGGTGCGCTTCAGCGCGTCGGTGGAGGGCAACAGCCGCACGAGATCGAGGCCGCCGACGGCGCGCTCGATGTAGCGCTGCCAGTGGCCGGCCTCCTCGCGGAGCTGGCGCGGGCCCTGCCGCTCCTCGAAGAGATCCTCGGCGCCGCGCACGTAGCTCCGGACGGGTAACACCCCGATACGAAGCGGCTTCCAGCCCGACTCCGGCAGCGCGTCGGCGGCCCTCGCGGCCGGCGCCACCAGCAAGATGAGCAGCGACCGAGCCAGCCATATGCGGCGCGACGCCCGACTCATGGCGGGGCCGGCGGGCACTGCTTCTCGGTGTCGCGGACGGAGTCTTCGGCCCTCTCCAGCCGCACGACCGCACGCCCGGGGCCGCCGTCCGCGCGGGTGATCTCGCCGTCGAGGAATCGGCGCGACCCCTCAAAGCTCAGGGTCAAGCGCCAATCCAGGCCGAGCCCGTTGTCGCAAACTGTGGCAAATTGCACAGTTCGAGCGCCGAGATCGAGCTGCTCGTGGTTGATGAACGCGCACGGGCAGCTCGCCACGTACTCCGAGCCGCCCTGCACGATCTTGAAGTAGGCGACGCCAGCGACCTCGCGACCGAAGTGCCCGATGGCCAGCTCGGGGGAGCCCTCAAAGAGGCCGTCCGTGTCGACGGAGGTGGCCCTCCACAGCCCCGTGAACATCTCGTTGAGGTCATCGCAGCCGGCGACCGGCCACCACGCGGACGCCGCGACGGCCAGGGCGAGCAGGATTCGCTGCGGAAAACGGGTTCTCACGGGGGCGGCGCTCCAAGGGGGGCCGCCGGTTAGCACGCGCAACGCCGGCTTGACAATCCGCGGGGCCCGTCGCGAAGCTAACCGCGCCCTGCGGCCGCTCCGCCAGGGCGGCTCGGCGCGAATGGAGCGTCGAGGCCGAGGCCGCCATCCGGGCGAGGGGACCACGCGACTTGGTCGACGATACACCCGCGATTGCTCTGTTGGGCCCCGACCGCGAGCCGGTCTCGCAGGAGACGATGGCGCTGGCGGCAGGCTTGGGGCGCACGCTGGCGGCGACCGGATGCGCGGTCATCGTCAGCGGTGGCGGGCCCGTGGCCACGGCGGCGGCGCGCGCGGCCATGGAAAACGGCGGCCGGGTCGACGCCGACGGCCCGGTGCCCGAGGTCGGCGCGGCGGCCCGCGTCGTGACCCACGCCACGGTGTTTCGGCGCATCGAGGGCGTCCTTGAGCACGCGGACGCCCTCATCGCGCTGCCCGGCGGCCTCAGCGCGCTGGCGGCGTTGCTGCAGGTGTGGTCTTACGGCGACACCCTCGACGGCCCCTACCGACCCATCGTGTTGGTGGGCGAGGCGTGGCCGGCGATCGTGAAGGCCCTCGCGGACGCCGCCGCGCTGGACCGCCGTACCCGCGCGATGGTGACCTTCGCGACGACGGCGGACGAGGCGGTCGAGACGCTGCGCTACTACGTCTCCGCGCGGAACTGACGCGGCGCACGGGCGCCTCCGGACCGGCCCGCGACCCTACGACCCCTTGGTCTTCGTCGGCTTCTTCTCGGCCGCGGCCACCGGCTTCGGCTCGCTGGCCTTGCGCGCTTTGGGCGCCTTTTCCTTGGCGTCATCTCTCTTGTTGGGCTGCGGCTTCTGCTTCACGCCCGGCCCGGCGAGGTAGACCCACGCCCCGAGCTCATTGCGCAGCAGCCACAGGCGCTTTCTCAGGGTGCCCTCGACGTCGGCGAGCAGCGCCAGCAGGCGGATCAGCATCAGCGCCACGCCGTCGCCGCCGAACTGGCTCTGCTCGGCCGCCGACTTCTGCGCCTTGATGGCCTCGACGCGCTCGCGATCGTGGGCGAGGCGCCGCAGCCACTCGTCGATGATGCCGGGCTCCTCGACGCGCGCGGCCTCGGACTCGATCGACTGCCAGTAGCCCGCGATGCCGCGCGTGTCGATCATCGCGTCGCGGCCCGAGCGTAGCTGCTCTAGGAAGGAGTCCCGGGCGCGATCGAGGTCGATGTTCATCTCGGAGAGTCCCGCGCGTCGCGCTCTTCTGCATGGGCGGACGCGCCCCTAGCTGGGATGTGCCGATGTCCCGACACGGCGAGGCCCTTCGAGCTCGACGGGCGCATCTGGACGGGCTGTGAGACCGGGCCGCTCGAAGCACTGGGGGCGTGTGAGACTTCGGCTCGTCCTTCGAACCCTGCGCGGTTGGCTGCTCTCACGCATTCGGAGCGCGGCCTGCGTTGATTCCGACAAGGGTACGAGCGTCGACCTCACAGTCGCCATCCTCGCTTCACGCTTCCTTCGGCACTCATCGCCGCGAGATGAACACTCCGACGCGATGGGTTCTGTTCCGACCGGGACATCGACACGACCTGCTTTCGCAGGAACCGGCAAGGTAGTCGCGGCGGGCCGACGGCACAAGCGCGGGGGGAGCTCAGCACACGCCAAAGGCCGCTACCAGTCGTCGCGGGCGGCCACCCGGTAGAGCTTCCCGGCGGCCTGACACTCGCGCCGGGCGGCGTCATCGAGCAGCGCCATGGTGATCTGCGTGCGGGTGGCGGCGGCGCGGTAGGCGGCGCGCAGGACGGCGTTCTTGATCGAGCCGCCCGACAGCTCGTAGCAATCGCCCAGGGTCTCGAAGTCGAGATCGTCGGCCAGGGGCGCGGTCTCGGGCAGCAGGTGCCGCCAGATCGTCGCGCGCGTGTCAGCCTCGGGGAAGGGAAAGCTGATCTTGAACGAGAGCCGCCGCTCCAGCGCCGAGTCCAGCGAGGTCTTGAGGTTCGTCGTCAGCATGACCAGCCCGTCGTAGCGCTCGATGAGCTGCAGCAGCGTGTTGACCTCCATGTTGGCGAAGCGGTCGTTGGCCTGCTTGACCTCGACGCGCTTGGAGAAGAGCGAATCGGCCTCGTCGAAGAGCAGCACCGCGTGGGCCGAGCGCGCCTCGCCGAAGACGCGGGTGAGGTTCTTCTCGGTCTCGCCGATGTACTTGCTCATCACGTTGGCGACGTTGACGCGGTAGAGGCCCAGGCCGAGCTCCGCGGCGATGATCTCGGCGGAGAGCGTCTTGCCCGTCCCCGGATCGCCGTCGAAGAGCGCCGAGAGCCCCCGGCCCTTGTTGAACTTCTTGCCGAAGCCCCACTCGCGAAACACGATCTGCTGGGCGGAGACCGCCTCGATGATCTCGCGGATCTGCGCCTTGGTCTCGGCGGGCAGGATCAGGTCGTCCAGGCGCAGGTCGGCGACGTCGCGGTCGGCGTACTGGTTGAGGCGGTGGCGTAGCTGCGTCCAGGCGCCCTCGAGCAGATCGGCCTGGGTCACGTGCGCCGGGCCGCTCTGGTCGGCGATGCGCGAGGCCGCGGCGCTGGCGGCGAGGAGCACGGCGTTTTTGATGTAGCCGCCGGTGA
>CAZNZH010000255.1:0-7621 GCA_964577445.1 uncultured Myxococcales bacterium | reverse complement strand
GACGCGGTCGCTCTACGAGGACCTCTTCGCGACGGTCGAGGCCTTCTACAGCTACGAGAGCAGCCAGGACTCGGTCTATTGGCGTACGAAAGAGCTGGTGGGGCGCGAACGCGGCATCACCGCCTACAAGTCCTTTCTCTATGTGACCGCCGGGCTTCTACGCAACGAGGCCTTCGGCGGTCAGTCCGAAGATGACACCTTCGACCTCGTGGGGCTGCACGAGGCGGTCGAGCAGCGCACCCGGCTGGACGCGGTGGCTCGTTCGGTTCCGGGCGAGCTGGAGCCGACCGTCATGGTCGGCGGCGCGGCCCATGTGGTGACGCGCGGCGTCCCCCTGCCCGGCGCGGACGGAGCGATTCGACTCTATGACCTGGTCCGCGAGGGATTTCGGCTCAGCCTCACCGAGCACGTGCCACCGCAAGAGGAAGAGGCCGACGATCACCTCGCCACCGTCGAGGTCGCCATGCCCCTGCCCGACGGGCGGCTCGCCGAGGTGCAGATCTACGCGTTCGCGCGTGAGGCGAGCTTCCCGCGCTACACCGAGGTCGGCGGGCTCGCGGTGGGCTACCAGTGCGTCCCGCGCTCGGGCAGCTCGCGCGAGCACGACGCGATCCTGGCGGTGGTCGACCACGTCACGGCGATCCTCGGCCGCCTCGACGCCGACGGCCACCCGCGCACCAGCCTCGGCGCGCGACTCGTGGCCGCGCTGTCTAAGGACGACTCGCTGCCTACGGGCGCCCAGTTGCTGACGCGCGCCGACTCCGACGACCGCCAGGACGACTACCGGGCTCTGGTGCTGGGCCTACAAAGCGAGGACGATCCCCACGATGCGCTCTGGCTCTTCGTTCAGGATCGCCAAGTCGCCGAAGAGAAGACCTGGACGCGCACCCGCAGCTACGCGCTGTCCTATCAGCCGAGCCACCACCTCGACGGCACGCCGCTCTTCGACAGCCCCGCGCACCGCGCCGCGTGTGCCTTCGTCGCAGACCGGCTGCACCGCCTCGACGACCGGCCGGGCCAGAGGCTGGACGGACTGGCCGCGCGCCTTCAGACCGACCTGGGCACGCGGATCGTCCCGCCGGCGCCGTGGCGCTTTGTCGAGGTCGAGGCCATCTCGCGCAGCGGGGCGCCGAAGAAGATCTGGCAGGCCAAACCCCCCGCGGCCAACGTGACGGCACCTGCCTGATTCAGAGCAGGTGCCGGTCGAACCAACGCCGCGCCCGCCAGCGAACCCAGGGTACGACCACCACCGCCGAGCAGTGGCCGCACGGCAGCATCACGCTGCGGGGGCGGCCGATGGCGTCCCACAGCGCCCGCCCCTCACGCCGCAGCACCCAGCCGGGTGCGCCGCTCGACCGCCTCGTGCAGCCCCACGAGGTCGAGGGTGTCATCACCGGACTGACCGCGGAAGGCCTCGGCGAAGTGGGTCGACACCCCGCAGTCGCCGCCCTGAATCGGGAGCACGACGATGCCCACCTCCGATCTCGGGCTGGTCTGCTTCGGACCGCACCAGTGCTCTTTTGGCCGGGCCCCGGGAGCGGATCCTCGCGGAGCTGCCGCACATGGCAAGCTCGCCCGAGATCCTTGAGCCGCTTCGGGATGGCTGACGCCTCACCTCTTGCAAGGGTCACCGGCCGGCCGCCCGCCGCCATCGACCGGCACACCGCCGATGGCGCGCCCGCGAAGGGGCGCCGGCGCCGCCTCGATGCGCGTGTTCCTCGCCCGCCGAGTCCGCTCAGAGCAGGGTGGCGGTCAGCGTAAACCACCCGATCTCGGCGGCGTCGAAGCCATCCGCTACGATGTAGTAGGTCGCGCCGCCCGTCAGCGGCGTGTCGAAGGACGCGCCACCGAAGGTGTCGAAGCACGCCGCGTAGGGGCCGCCCACCGCGCAGGTCGCGTCGAGCAGGTAGAGGAGCTGCGGGCCCGCAGCAGACGCCAACTGGAAGCGATACATGCCGGATACCGAGGGCGCGAACCGGAAGATCGCGTCTGGGATCCCCACCGTGGGTGTGCCGCTCAGAGCCGTGGGGCACTTCGAGGCTTCGAAGTCCGACCCGAAGCCCGCGTTCGTGTAGGTGGCGCCGCTGACGAGCGCCGGCGCGGTGGCGCAGACCGCGGCGAGGCACTTGGCCGGGGTCGCGTCGCAGTCGTCGACGCGGTAGATCAATGTGCCGCCGGCCCCGGGCGCGAGTGTGGTCAGCGCCACCGCGTAATGCCCGGTCACCGGCGCGGTGAACTGCGCCCTCGCTTCTGGAGCGCCAGCGGCTGCGGACGCATAAGCGTGTACCACCGTCTCGGGTGTGGTGTACGCGGTCGTGCCGGTGCCGCCGATGATCGCCGCCCGCCAGCCCACGGAACCGGACTGGGCGGACACCTGGTAGCGCGCGCCGGCCGTCAGCGCGAGGTCGTACCACTCGACCCGCCGGCCATCGCTCGGATCCGACCAGGCGTGGAGCGTCCTGTCGGACTCGTTGAGGCTGGTGGTGTGCGGGACTCCGACGGCGGGCAGCGGTGTGGCCACGTCGAGGTAGAGCAGATAGGGCAGGCCCAGACCCGGCTCTGAGACCGGGATATTGTTGAGGAGGGAGAGCAGGTAGGTGCCGTCTTCCGGCACGGTGAATGTCCGAAGCATGAAGGGGAAGCCGTCGCTGTCGAACTCGTCGAAGACGATCTTCCGAAACCAGTGTGTGCCATCGGTGCCGTGGAGCAAGACGACGGGCTGCACGTCCGCAGACGAGGCGATGGCGTCATAGGCCAACGAGTAGCGGGTGCCCGCGGTCGCCTCGAAGGCCCATATGTCTTCGAAGTTATTATCGAAATACGGAAACTCGAAGTCGGTCTCGTTGAGCGAATCGATGATCTCGGAGCCGACGGTGGTGGGGTCGGGATTCATCAGCGAGAGCACGTAGGGCAGGTTCATCGAGCTCGGTGGGACGATGCCCTGGCTGGCGTCGCTGCAAATCGGCGACTCTCCGCCGATGATGACCTGCTGGTTGTCAGCCCCCGTGCTGCACAGGCCGAAGTAGGTCACGCCGGCGAGGTAGATGCGTCCTGGCTCGGCGTCGAATCCGACCGTCGCACCCAGCAGACGCGCCGTGGCGGAAGAGACCACGGGATGGAGGTCCTCGTCGTAGATGAAGAGCCGCGCGTTGTAGATCGCGTAGAAGGGCACGCCGGCGGTGGAGCCGGTCAGGAGCGCGGTCACGAGCCCGCCCTCGGAGAACCGGACCGGGACGTATTCGATGACGTACTCGTTGGATTTCGCGTCCAGGCGCGTGGCGTCGGAGGGGTTGAGCACGAGCTGGGGCGAGCCGACGAAGTGCTCGCTGCCGAGCTCGAGCAGGCCGACGTAGAACTTGAGCTTCTTGACGATCGTCTTGCCGGTGATGGCGGTGACGCCCTGCACCGTGATCTGGTAGACGCCCGGCTGAGTCGGGGTGTACCGGATGTCGGCGTCGTTGATGTTGCCTGTCGGCGACTGCGACCCGGGGTTGGCCACGCCGTAGACCGAGGTCACGCTGACGCTCGAGTCGATGAGCCCGAGGCCATTCTGACCCGTGGGGTTCACCTCGGTGACGATGATCTCAAGCGGCTGGCCCAGGCTGACGCTGTCGGCGGCCACCGGGATGGTCGTGTCCTGTTTGAACAGCTTGATGGTGATGGTGGGGACGATCTCTTTACAGTCGAGTCCCACCGTCTGGTAGCCCGGGTCGCACGCGCATTTTGCGACGACGCCGTCGACGACGCAGTCGCCGTCGCCTGAGCAGGTGACGCCTGTGCATACCCCGACGCAGGTCTTCGCGGTCGCGCCGTTTTTGTAGCCAGGATCGCACATGCAGATCGCCGTCCCGGTGGTCTCGCCGCAGGTGCCATGACCGTCGCAGTCCACGCTGTTGCACAGCTTGATGGGGACACAGATCGTGAGGCTCGCGCCGAGCTCGTAGCCGGGCTCGCACACACAGACCGCCGCTCCGGTGGTGTTGTTGCAGGTGCCGTGGCCGTCGCAGTCGACGCCGGCGCAAGTGTCCACGCACTCGGTCGGTGTTGCGCCTTGTGTGTACCCGTTGGCGCACGCGCAGACCGGTGACCCGCTGGTGTTCGAGCAGGTGCCATGGTCTGAGCACGTCACGCCGGCGCAGACGCTCGCGCAGCCGAGGCCGTCGGGCGTCGGTGCATAGCCGGACAGACAGGCGCACTGCGGCGTTCCCGTCGCCGCCGAGCACAGGCCGAGTCCTCCGCAGGTGACACCGGAGCAGAGGTCGTTGCACTTGGTCGGGTCGCCCGCCGGCGAACCATAGCCGAGGTCGCACTGGCAGACCGGGTTGCCCGATGTGCCATCGCATATCCCATGCCCTGAACAGAACTGCCCTGCGCACACCTCGACGCAGGTCACCGCGGTGCCTGTGGGATGCTTCCAGCCGGCATCGCAGTCGCACACCGCCACGCCCGTCGCCTTGGAGCAGGTGCCATGCTGATTGCAGGACACGTCGGCGCACAGGTCAACGCACGCGAGGGCATTCTGAGTCGGCGCGTAGCCGGCCTCGCAGGTGCACACGGGCGCGCCGCTCGCCCCCGCGCAGGTCCCGTGCCCCGAGCACGCGACGCCGGTGCAGACGTCGTCGCAGGCGAGCCCGTCCGCGCTCGCCGCGTAGCCCACGTCACAGGTGCACCGCGCCGCGCCGGCCACCGTCGCGCAGGTCCCGTGGTCCGAACACGTCACGTCCGCACAGGGATCGACGACCACCGTGTCGACGGTCTCCGACACGACCTCGCCGCCGTCCGAGCTCGAGTCCGAAGCCCCGTCAGCATCCGGCGTCACGTCCGCGATGCCGGGATCGGCGGCCGATCCGCAGGCGGCGAGCAGGAACGCGGCGGCGAGCATTCGTAAGTCGGAAAGACAAGTACTGCGGGTCATGAGCATCTCTCCTCACGGCGAAATGAGTTCAAGAGTGGAAGCGACTACCAGTCGAAACTCGGGGAAGCTCTGAGCTGTCAAGGGGGTCACGCCTGCGAGCGCGTCGTCGTCGTCGCCGGGCTCCGGCCACCCAGGGCGCGCGCGAGGGGCGGAGGCTCGGCTCCGCCCGCATCGGGCCCGCATGAGGCGCCGGACTCATGGTTGGGGAGTCGGCAGTCTAGAGCCGGTCTGGGGCGGCCTGTGACACCCTGCTTTCTGGCCCCCGCGCGCAGCCGCAGGCACCATCTACGCCGTCGAGACGCAGCGGGTCGTGCCGCCTCGGCCCCGCACCCGCGCTGGAGGACCTCCCGTGTCACCCTACGGCCCATGGCTTGAGCTCGCGCTGGCAGCCGCGATGGGGTTGCTCGTCGGCCTTGAACGCGAGCGAGCGTCGAAGGGCCTGTCCTTCGCGGGCATCCGCACCTTCACGCTCTTCGCCACCACGGGCGCGCTGGTGGGGCTGCTGACGCCCGCCCTCGGGAGCTGGCTGGTCGCGGCGTCCACCCTGGCCGTCGCCGCCCTGGTCACCGCGGGCTACGTCGTGACCACCCGCCAGGAAAATGAGCGCGGCGCCACCTCCGAGATCGCCGCCCTCCTGGTCTTCTTCATCGGCCTGCTCGCGACCACCCCCGTCGCGTCGCTTCAGGGCTTCCGCCACGTGTTCGTCGTCGGCCTCGGCATCGGCGTCACCGCCCTGCTCTCGATCAAGCCGCGCCTGCACGCCTTCGCGAATCGCCTCACCCGCGAAGACCTCCTGGCGACGCTCCAGTTCATCTTGGCAGCCGCCGTCATCCTGCCGCTGGTCCCCAACCGCGCCGTCGGCCCCATGGACGCCTTCAACCCCTACCACGTCGTCCTGATGGTCGTGCTCATCGCCGGCATCGGCTTCGTCGGCTACATCGCCAGCCGCCTGCTCGGCCCCGGCCGCGGCCTCGGCGTCACCGGCCTCGTCGGCGGCCTCGTCAGCTCCACCGCCATCACCCTCGCCATGAGCGGCCGCGCCCGCCGCGAGCCTGCCCTCGCCCGCGCCTGCGCGCTCTCCGTCATCCTCGCGTGCACCGTGATGTTCGCCCGCATCCTCGCCACCGTCGCCGTGGTCAACCCCGACCTCGTCTGGCTGCTCATCAACCCCATGGCCGCCATGCTCGCCGTCGGCGTCCTCTGGGCCCTGGTCCTGTGGCGCCGCGGCCGCGCCGACAAGCTCGCCACCACCGACACCCGCCTGAAGAACCCCTTCCAGCTCCAGCAAGCGGCCCTCTTCGGCCTCATCTTCGCCGCCGTCCTCTTCGTCTCCAAGCTCGCCAACCGCTACGCCGGAGACGCCGGGCTCTACCTCGCCGGCCTCGTCGCGGGCTTCGCCGACGTGAACGCCGTCGTGCTCTCCATGGCCAGCCTCTCCGGCGACAGCGTCGACCCCCAGGTCGCCGCCACCGTCATCCTCATCGGCACCGGCTCCAACACCCTGGTCAAGGCCGCCCTCGCGCTCTCCCTCGGCGGCCTCGCTTACGGGGCCCGAGTCGCCGCCGGCCTCCTCGCGATGCTCGCCGCCGGCGCGCTGGTCCTGCTGCTCACCTGGCAGTGACCGGCCGCGGACGCCGCCCTCAGCCCGCCGGGTCCATCGGGTAGCGCAGGCCGACCTGGGCGCGGATCGCGTCCACCGTCTCCATGATGGCCACCGTCTCCGACAGCGGCATCGTCTCGCTCTCGAGCAGCCCGGCCCGGACGCAGCGCGCGACCTCGAGCAGCTCGTGGGGGTAGCCGTTGCCGAGGAAGGGACGCTGGAGCTCCTCGGTGCGCTCGTCCTCGAAGGTGACGGTCGCCGTGTCCGGGCGCCACCAGGGGCGGTGGACTCGGATCCGCGCGCCGCGGCCCGCCAGCGTGGCGTCTTGCTGGGTCTCGGCGCTCAAGGACGCGCCGATCAGCGCGACGGCGCCTGAGGAAAAGCGCAGTGTGGCGGCACATTGGTCGTCGACGCCGCTGGGCGCGAACGCGGCGACCGCGCCGATGGCGTCGGGCGCTCCCCAGAGCATGTGGGCCAGCGAGACCGGGTACACGCCGACATCCAAGAGCGCGCCGCCGCCCATCGCCGGGTCAAAGAGGATGCTCTCCGGCTCGTAATCGGCGCGGAAGCCAAACTCCGCTGAGAGCAGGCGCCCGTCGCCCATAAGCCCGCCCGAGATCCGCTCCCGCAGCTCGACCCACAGCGGAAAAAAGCGCGTCCACATGGCCTCCATCAGGAACACGCCCCGATCTCGGGCTGCGGCCACCATCTCGCGAGCCTCCCCGGCGTGGATGGCGAAGGGCTTCTCGCAGAGCACGGCTTTGCCGTTGGCGATGGCCAGCAGCGTGTTCGCGCAGTGCAGCGCGTTGGGCGTCGCGACGTAGACCACGTCCACGTGAGGGTCGGCGCAAAGGGCCTCGTAGCTGCCGTGGGCCGCCGGGACCCGCCAGCGCTTGGCGAAGGCCTCCGCACTCGCAGCCCGGCGCGAGCCCACGGCGACCAGCTCGCAGCCGGCGGCGTCGGCGAAGGCCGCGGCGAGCTGCCCGGCGATGGCGCCGGTCCCGAGTATTCCGAAGCGGACGGGGGTCTCGCTGTTCATCGCTGGCTCGCTCCGAGGCGCGGGGGGCTGGGTCGCGGCTGTCGCGACGGGCGCGGCGCAGTATCGG
>CAZNZH010000254.1:0-7657 GCA_964577445.1 uncultured Myxococcales bacterium | reverse complement strand
GCCAGCCGCATCGTGGGCGCCCCGCTGCTGGGGAGCGTCGGCGGTCGCGGCGTCGGGGAGGTCCTGCCGCCCTCGTCGGTCGCGGCGCCGCCGACCCCGCCACCGGGCGTCCTGCGCCGCGCCGGGGGCGTCTGGGAGGCCTACACGCCCCACCCACCGGCGCCCCCCAACCGCCAAGCCGCCCAGGGGCCGTGGTCCCTCGACCCCTCCGCCAATCCCTCGTCGGGCCTCCGCCGGCACGCATCCGGCGTGTCTTGGCCCGTCTTCGTCCAACCGGACGTTCCCATCATCGACGGCACACCCACCGCCGAAGACGGCACGCCCGCGACCGGCGCAGCGTCCGCCCCGACCGCCTCCGCCGAGCTCGCCGACCTCGCCGCCCCTCGCCACTACACCCCAGCGCCCGACGACCTCCTCGCGTCAACCCTCCGCGAGCGCTTCCCCGACGCGAAGCCCCGCGCCGATCTCAGCCCCGCGGCCGCCCCCGCGCGAGCGCCCGCCGGCGCGGCAGCAGCAGCGGCGCCGGCCCCACCCCCGGCGCCGCGACCCGTCCGAAATCCCGACATCACCGCGCAGTACACCGCCCCCGCCGCGGCCCAGGACGAGCTCTCGGCGGACCCCCCCAAGCGCCCCCGCAAATCGGTCACCAAGCCGGAAAGCCACACCAGCCGCACCCGCCGATGAGCGCCAGCCCGCCACGCTCACCGCTCGCCGGCAGCGCGCGGCGGTTCCGCAATCGCGCTCAACGTGTCGTCCCACCACGACGTCGCTTGAGCCGCCGCGCCCGCACGCGCTCAGCGCGTCTCGGTCGCCTCCGGTCCGCGCGCGCCGAACTCCCCCGCACCTCCGCGCTCTCTCCCCAACGTCTGGTGCGAAGTGCACGCTAGCGCCCACGGACCGACGGTGCGCCTGCTCGAGCTCCTCCTCATCATCGGCGCCAGCGTCGCGGTCGCCTTCATCAGCGCCGTCGAGCCCCGCTTCGTCCTCCCCGCGATCGCCCTCATCGTCGTCGTCGCCCTCGCGCTGCGCAGCCCCTTCGTATCGCTGGTCGGCTTCATCCTCATCCTGCTGACCCGCCCCGCCGACTTCATCCCCGCGCTCGCCGTCTTATCCCCGGCCAAGGTCGCGGCCTTCGGCGCCCTCAGCATCTTCTTGGCCACCCGCCTGCTCGACGGCCAGATCTCCTGGGCCCGCGTCCCCCAAAACCGCGCCCTCCTCTTTTTCGCCGCCGCCGCCTACCTATCCGGCGTCCTCGGCACCGACCCCACCTCCAGCCGCATCGTCTACTTCGACGCCTTCGCCAAGATCCTCATCCTCTACTTCCTCATCATAAACCTCGTCGACACCTGGTCTCGCGCCATCGTCATCGAATACGCGCTCCTCGCCGGCGCCGTCTTCCTCTCCATCTACGCCATCCACGAGCGCCTCACCTCGTCGGACCTCATCGAGGGCTCCCGCGCCGCCGCCGTCGGCCTGCTCGGCGACCCCAACGATCTCGCATTTACCCTGATGATGTCTGTCCCTTTTGCCGCCCTGGCCACCCGCGAAACCCGCCGCGTCCCCCGCCTCATCCACCTCGCGCTCCTCGCCACCCTCCTCGCCGGCGTCGCCGTCACCCAATCCCGCGGCGGCATCCTGGCCCTCGGCGCGGCCCTCTATTTCCTCTTTCGCCACCGCGTAAAGAGCCGCCTCGTCCTCGTCGGCATCATGGCCGTCGCCCTCGTCGGCATCGCCGTCGCCTCCGGCCTCGGAGCCCGTGAATCCTACGACGCCACCGGCGGCGACGCCTCCGCCACCGGCCGCCTCGACGCCTGGAAGGCCGGCGCCCGCATGGTCATGGCCCACCCCCTGCTCGGCGTCGGCTTCGATCAGTTCGTCGCCAACTACTTCACCTACGTCCAAAACCCGGTCGAGTGGGTCGCCCGCACCGCCCACAACACCTTCGTCCTCGCCGCCGCCGAGACCGGCCTCGCCGGCTTCATCCCCTTCATGGGCCTCCTCGCCGTCACCGTCCGCGACGCCCTCACCCTCGAGCGCAACCCCGGCCCCCCCGGCCTCGCCCGCGCGCTCCGCCAGTCCCAGCTCGCCCGCCTCTGCGCCATCCTCGTCGCGGCCTCCTTCCTCTCGCAAACCTGGAACTGGTTCCTCTACATTGTGATAGCTCTAACCGCCGCCACCGCCCGCGTCGGCCGCATCGAGGCCGCCGCCGCCTCACCGCCCACCGCCTGACCACCCGCAACCCCCGAGGTCGCACCGCGGCCACCCGAGACGCGCACTTGCCCGACAGCCCCGCACCCGCAGCGCCACCAGCGGCCCTGACCGGCGAGCCCGCGCAGCCGGTCTCGACCTCTCGCCTGAGCCGCGACACCCTCGTCTACGGCCTCGGCTTCGTCCTCGCGCGCATGGGCGGCTTCATCATGCTGCCCATCTACACGCGCTACCTGACGCCCGAGAACTACGCGACGCTCCAGCTCCTCATGATGAGCCTCGACGTCGCCACCATCCTCCTGGCCGGTGGCGTCACGGCCGGCGTCAGCCGCTTCTACTTCAAGCGCGACACCGAACGCGACGCCCGCGCCGTCGTCGTGGCCGCCTGGCTGCTCATGACGGTCTTCAATCTCGTGGGCACCGCCGCCCTCATCATCGCCTCCCCCCTCATCGCCGAGCGCGTCCTCGCCGACCCCAGCGCCGACTTCCTGGTCGTCATCATCGCGATCTCCTACGCCCTGGACCCCTGCATCACCCTCCCGATGCTGCTCATGGAGATCCGCCAGCGCGCCGGCCTCTACACCATCGCCAGCCTCGTCCGCCTCACGCTCCAGATCGGCCTCAACGTCCTCTTCGTCGTCGGCCTCGAGCAGGGCGTCGAGGGCATCCTCTGGTCCACCCTCATCACCTACGTCGCCCTCGCGGTCCCGCTCACCATCTGGATGTTCGCCCGGACCGGCTTCCCCCTCGCCCGCCGCGCCTTCCTCGATCTCATGCGCTTCGGTTGGCCCTACAAGCTCACGAACGCCGGCTCTTTCATCCTGACCTACGTCGACCGATACTTCCTCTTAGCCTCGCACACCCTCTTCGCCACGGGTGTCTACAGCCTCGCCTACCAATTCGGCTTCGTCGTGTCCTACCTCAGCGCCGCGCCCTTCATGCTCGCCTGGAACCCCCAGCGATTTCGCCTCGCCCGCGAACCGGGCGAAGTCCGTGACGCCGCCTACAACGACGGCTTCCTCATGTTCACGGTCCTCATGGTGACCACCTGCGTCGGCGTCTCCCTCTTCGTCACGCCCACCCTGAGCATCGTCGCGAACCCCGACTATCACGAGGCCGCCCTCATCGCGCCCATCCTCATCGCCGCCTACGCTTTCCAAGGCTGGATGCAGGTCTTCGAGTTCCAGATCCAGGTCTCCGAGCGCACCCACTGGACCACCGTCGGCACCTTCATCGGCGTCGGGGCCATCATCGCCCTCTACGCCCTCCTCATCCCGCCCTACGGCGGCTACGGCGCGGCCATCGCCACCCTCATCGCCTTCGCGTTGCGCACCTTCGCCTTCTACATCTTCGGCCAGCGACTTTGGCCCGTGGCCTACAAACTCGCGCCTCATGTGCGGATCGCGGTGTACGCTGTGCTCATCGTGACGGCCTACTACCTCATCGGTCCCTCCGAGGTCCTCGCTCAGCTCGCCCTCGCGACCGGGCTGTCACTCGTCTACTTCGCCCTGGTCTGGTGGGGCGGGGTGCTCGCCGCGGCCGACCGCGCCCGCGTCGCCTCCATGGTCCGCCGTCACATCCTCCGCCGCGTGGAGGCCCGATGAAGCCCATAGTGCGGCTGCTCATCACCGTCGACACCGAGAGCGACGCCTGGTCCCCGTCCCGCGCGCCGGCCCGCTGCGACAACCTCCGCCAGCTCGTCCGCTTCGACGCCTTCCTCGAGCGCCTCGGCCTGCGCGCGACCTACCTGCTCACCTGGCGCGCCGCCAACGACCCCTGGGGCAGCGACTTCCTCAGCGAGCTCAGCCGCAGTGGCCGCGCCGTCCTCGGCTCCCACCTGCACCCCTGGACCTCCCCGCCCTACGAAGAGCCCTTCGTGCTCGCCAACACCATGTGCTCCAACCTCCCCGAAGACCTCCAGGTCCGAAAGCTCCAGATCCTCACCGACCGCGTGGCCGAGCTGCGCGGCGACGCCCCCATCAGCTTCCGCGCCGGCCGCTGGGGCTTCGGCCCGACCACCGCCAGCGCGCTGGTGCGATGCGGCTACCGCGTCGACAGCAGCGTCACGCCCTGGATCTCCTGGGCCGAGTTCCACGGCCCCTCGTTCATCGGCGCCCCGAACCGCATCTACCGGATTCGCCCAGGCGGCGACGTGCTCTCCGAAGATCCCCAAGGCGCCCTGATCGAGGTCCCGGTCACCGTCGGCTACACCCACCGCCCCTTCGGCTCGCTCAACCTCATGCGCGAGGTGCTCACCGGCTCGCGGCTGCGCTCGCTGCGCCTGGCAGGCGTCGCGTGGAAGCTCGGCCTCATCCGGCGCGTCGCGCTGACGCCCGAAGAGAACACCGCCCGAGATCTGATCGCGGTCAGCCGCCACATGCTGGATCTCGGGCTGGACTATCTCGTGATGGCCCTGCACAGCCAGAGCCTCAGCCCCGGCATCGTCCCCGCGGTCCACGGCGACCGCGAGGTCAGCCGCCTCTACGAGCGCATCGAGCGCTACGTCGAGGGCATCTCCGCCCACGCGACGCTGGTGCCGGCGACCCTCGACGACATGGCGGACGCCGCGCCCACCGACGGCGCGCCGGTCATTGACTGAGCTTCTGCACCAGGTAGTCGGCGATGCGCTTCTGAGCGTCGCCGCTCTCCCAGCCGACCCAGTGGAACTCGGCGCCGACGTCCCACGGCATCGCGCCGTCTTGGGCCAGCTCGCACCACGCCACGCGCGCCAACGCGATGACCGGCAGCGGCATCCCCGGCAGCTCCAACTGGATCGCGATGTGCGTGTCACGCTCGATGCGCTCCCACGCCTGAAAGCAGACGCCGCCGCCCGAGATGTTCAACGTGGCCGAGTCGCCCAGGGTGGTCGGGTCATGCTCGACTCGCCGCCACCGGACCTGGGTGCTCTCGCTGATGCGCGGAAACTGACGTCGATTATCGCTCACGCTGCCCTCCTGGACGAGCGGCCCGCTGGGTGCGCGCGGGCCACGAAGGTGAGTCGGTCACCACGGGCCGGGACTTGAGAGGGTGTTCCCATATTCTCCCGTCGCCTCGCTGGCTCACGTCTCTTCAGGGCCTTGCGTGCATCGGTTTCTCGCGCCGGGCAAGCGCCCTCCGCCCGCAACCCCCTGAAAAGACGTCGCTGGCGCCATGCTCGGTCCGAATATGGGGACACCCTCTGAGAGCGATACCCCTACTTTTTGCCGCGGCGTGGATCTCGGGCTGTGGTGCTTGCGAGAGCCGCGTGGCCAGCCCTGCCCCGGTGACGCGAAGGGCCGCCGCGAGCGCTGAGCTCGGCGGCATAAGCGCCATCTGGGCCAGCGACGGCGGCGACAAGGTCGCCCGGGGCGAGCTGCGGGCCAGCGCTGGCGGGTCCGGGCTGCGCGTGCGAAATCGGGTGTGGGATGGCGAGAGCGTCACGCTCTTCGCCGCGCGTAACGAGATCGTCTCGCTACAGGTCATCATCGAGGCCGCGTCTTCGCCCGTGCGGGGCGTTCGGGTCGAGCTGGCGCGCCTCGACGGCCCCGACCAGCGCTCGCTCTCGGCGGGGCCCGGTGGCAAAGAGCAGGTCTACGACTGGCGAGATCGGCAGATCGAGCTCTTCCTGGTCGGCTACCAGAGGCTGCGCGGCCTCACCCGCACGGCGTGGGAGCTCTACGACGAGCGCCACATCCCCGAGCGCATGCGGCGACCCTTCAGCCTCGGCGGGCGCGGCCACGGCGGCTGGGAGGACCGCCCCGACCACGACGCCGAGTACCCCGAGGTCGCGATTCCCCTGGAGATAGCTGGCGATTTCGATGTCGCCGCCCGCAGCAATCAGGCGGTCTGGGTCGACATCACCGTGCCCCGAGACGCGCCCGCGGGGGTGTGGGAGGGCGCGCTCCGGGTCAGCGTCGGCGAGGCGTCGCGCGCCATCCCGGTCCGCCTGCTGGTGCGCGACTTCCGCCTGCCCGACGACCCGGCGGCGCAGACCATGGTCTTCACCGGCCACGCCGACCTGAGCGCGCGCTATCTGGGCCACCCGGAGCCGGCCGACGACGCCGAGCGGGCCAAGGCTCGCCTCATCCGCGACCGCCACCACCTGCTGGCCCGCCGCCACCGGGTCACGCTCTTCGACGCGAACCCCAGCTACGATGGCCAGCCCCGGCGCGACGCGCCGTCCGCGGAGTGGCTGCCGCGCCTCAACGGGTCGCTCTTCAGCGCCGCTCACGGCTACGCGGGCCCGGGAGAGAACCTCGGCAACGGCCTCTTCGTCATCGGCGCCTACGGCTCGTGGACCTGGAAGGCCGAGGGTCGAGACGGCATGTGGAGCCACCTCGACGCCTGGGCGCGCTGGTTTCGCGTCCACGCGCCGGCGACCGAGGTGCTGCTCTATCTCATCGACGAGTCCGACGACTACCCGCAGATCGAGTCCTGGGCGCGCTGGATTCACGAAAATCCCGGACCGGGCGCGTCGATTCGCTCGTTTGCGACCCTCCCGCTGCCCGAGGCCGTCGCGCACACGCCGTCGCTGGACATCGCCGCGTCCACCATCGCGGTGGCGGACACCGCGCGCTGGGACCAGGCCGCCGCCGCCCACCGGGCGAGCCCCACCGCGCGCGTCGGCATGTATAACGGCCGCCGCCCGGCCAGCGGGACCTTCGCCACCGAAGACGACGGCGTCGCCCTGCGCCAGTTGGCGTGGGCGCAGGCCAAACACGCGGTCTGGCGCTGGTTTTTTTGGGAGTCGACCTACTACACCGACACCCAGGGCGGCGGCGGCGCGGGTGACGTCATCACCGAGGCGCGCACCTTCGGGGCCAAGACCGAGCGCGATCCCGTGCTGGGCGAGACCGGCTGGCGCTACACCAACGGGGACGGGGTCCTCTTCTATCCGGGGACGGACCATGTGTTCCCTAAACACTCCATGGGCCTCGACGGGCCCATGGCGAGCCTGCGGCTGAAGCACTGGCGCCGCGGGATTCAGGACGCGGGCTACCTCGCCCTGGCGCGCGAAAAAGATCCCGCCGCGACCGCACGCGTGGTGGAGAGCCTCGTCCCGCGGGTGCTGTGGGAGGTCGGCGTCGACGACCCGGCCGATCCCACCTGGAAGCGCACCGACATCTCCTGGCCCACCGACCCCGACATCTGGGAGGCCGCGCGCTGGCAGCTCGCCGGGATTATCGAGGGGAAGGCCCCAGCGCCGGCGCCCTGAGGGCCTTGGCCCGCCCGGGGATGCTGCGACGCACCATCGCGGCGAGGAGTGCCATGGCCGCCCAAAGCAGCCAGCTCGGCCCTGACTCTGACGCGCCGCAACCGCCGCCTTGGGTCGCCGCCTTGGGCGGCTCATCGTGGGCGGAGAGCACAGGCACGTTCGTCCACGCCTTCGAGGGCAGCGCGACCGCAGGCTCCATCGGGGTCGGGGGGCCGGTGAGCGCGTCGTCGGTGGGGAGAGGGCCGACCTCCGGCC
>CAZNZH010000253.1:7316-7669 GCA_964577445.1 uncultured Myxococcales bacterium | reverse complement strand
GTTCGAGGGCCTCGAAGATCGCCAGCCGCTCGCGCCCTTCGCCCCACATCGCCTCGAGCGCTTCCACCGCCTCGCTGTCCTCGGCCGGCTCGGCGAGCAGCTCGCGGTAGAGCGCGACGGCCCGCGGCGCGTCGTCGAGCACGCCGCGGGCCAGATGGGCCAGCTCGCGCCGCGCGGGTACGGTGTCCTCCCCGGCGGCCGCGCCGTCGATGAACTGCTCGAGGAGGTCGCCCAGCTCACGGTGCGCATGGAGTCGCCGAAAGAGCGCCGCCAGCTCGTTGAACGCAGCGGCGTCGCGCGGCGCCTCGGCGAGGACCGTCTCGTAGGTGGCGACCGCCTCGCGCTCCCGGCCA
>CAZNZH010000253.1:4359-7306 GCA_964577445.1 uncultured Myxococcales bacterium | reverse complement strand
CAGGCAGCGCGGCGAGCAGACGCGCCATCTCCATGCGCAGCTCGCGCCGGGCGTCGCGGTCCAGGGTCACATCCTCACGCAACTGCAGGACCGCGACGAGATCCTGGGGCTTGCCCGCGTCGCGCGCCAAGGACTCAAGCGCGTCGAGGGCGGCCTCGTGGCTGGGCTGGAGGCTCGCGATGGTCTGCCAGAGCAGCGCGAGAGACGCGTCGGCGACGCCGTGTTCGCGCAGCAGCGCGATCGCCGACTCCAGGCCTCGGACGCGCGCGCTGACCGAGCCCGAGCGCCGGGCGGAGTCCAGCAGGAGCATCACCGCCTCCTCGACGCGCTCGGCCGCGACGGCGCTCTCGACCGCGAGCCGTCGGGCCTCGTCCGCCGCGGCGCCGGAGCTCGCCCCCGCCAGCGCGCGCCCCGCGTGGGCCAAGGCCTCCGCCGGGTCTTGCAGGGGCTCCAGCATGAGTCGGGCCAGCTCCAGGTGCAGCCCCACGCGGTCAGCGCCCGCGTCGCCGGCTTCGAGGGTCTGTTGCAACACGGTCGCCAGCGGCTTCGCGCTCACCGACGCCCGATGAGCCGTGGCGAGGGCCGCGCGAGCGGAGGCGTGGCCGTCCTCGGCTCGCGCGAGGGCCGTGAGGGCCGCGATCGCCGGTGGGAAGCCCGGCGCGCCGGTGAGCGCTTGGGCGTATGCCTCGATCGCACCTGGCAAGTCACCGAGTCGGTTCTCGCGGAGCTGCCCGAGGGTGAACAGGAGCGTGCGCTCACGGTCGGCGTCACCGGCACGCGCCGCCATGGCGCGGCGCATCTCGACGATGGCCGCCTTCTCGTCCCAGCGACCTGCGGCTTGGTGAAGGCGCTCAAGGGCGTCGAGGGTCTCTGGATCCCCGGGCGAGTCGGCCCGCAGCAGCTCCAGGATGCGGACCGCCTCGTCGGGGTCGCGCAGCTCGGTCTCGGCTAGCGCCGCCGCGTGCCGCAGATAGCCCGCGACCAGGGCTGGATCCTCGCCGCTGGTCTGCCCGGTCGCGACGAGCAGCTCGACCCGTTCGCCGTGCCTCGCTTGGGCCTCCAACATCGCGTCCAGACGCTCCAGCGCCTCGGCGCGCTCGGCACGCAGCGCGGGCTCCGAGGTGCCGCGCGTCTCCTCGACGATGCGCCGCAAGAAGGCGATCGCCTGGTCGGCCTGACCCGCTTCGTCGAGCAGGACGCTGGCTTCCTTGAAGTAGGCCAACCGCTTGGCGGGCACCGCCTCGATCTCGGCGCGGCGGCGCAGCACGCCGATACGCAGCGCCGCGCGCCCCATGCGCTGATAGAGCTGGTCCAAAGCCTCCAGCGCGTCGCGCTCCACCGGCCCGTGGTCGACCCGGAGCGCTTCCCACGCCGTGATCGCCCGCTCGTCGTCGCCGAGGCGGGTCTCCGCGGTCACCGCGACGCGCTTGATCAACTGCGACCGCGCCGCGGCGTTGTCGGTGCGCGCGGAGGCGTCGTCACAGAGCGTGGCGTAGACCGCCCAGAGATCGAGGGGGCCGACCAAATGATCGAGCAGCTCGAGCGCCCGCGCGTTGTCCGGCGCCTCGGCCAGGGCGCGGCCGGCCAGCTCAAACGCGCGGCGAGCCACCACCGGATCCTTGTCGCCGATCGTCGGGACCTGGTCGGTGGGCACCACGAGGCTGGCGGCTTGGAGCAGGACCTTCGCTCGGGGCTCCCCAGGCGGCCCGAGGGTGGCGCGCACCTCCTCGAGCGCTGCGCGGCCCCAGCCGTCATCCACCTGGTCGAAATGGGACTCCAGACCGGCGAGGATCCGCTGGCGAATCGGCTCGCTCGTCTCGTCGGCGGTGGTCAGGTCGAGCAGGACCTCGCGGGCGTCGGAGCCGCAGGTCGGGCTCGTCATCAAGGCCAGGAGGTCTCGGACCGCGGCCTCGCTCTCGCCAAGCCGCTCCAAACGGACGAAGGCCCGGGCCAGTCGCACCCGGTCGACCTTCGCGTCATCGGTCAGCGCCTCCGCACGCCGCGCGAGGTGCGCCGAGAGGTCGTCCCAGCGCTCCAGCAGCTCGTAGGCGTCTTGCAGCCGCTCGGAGACCTCGTCGTCGGTCGGGTCCTCCGTGGCGAGCCGCTCCCACTGCGTCGCCGCCTCGCCGGGACGCCCCAGCGTCGTCGCCAGCAGATCCCCGGCGTCCAGGATGCGCTGGCGACGCTCGGCCCCCGGGAGCACGCCGTCGCTCGACGCCAGCAGGACCCGAACCAGCGCCTCTTGGTCATCTCGGGCGCGGTAGAGCACGACGAGCGCCTCGAGCACCTCGGGGTACTGGACCCCCGCGCCGGCCGTGTCGAGGATCGCCTCGTAGAGCGCCACCGCCTCGTCGTCCCCGGCGAGCTCCTCGCGCAGCAGCCGGGCCAACCGGATGCGCAGCGCCTCCCGGGCGCCGCTGCCCGACGGCCGTGGGGCGTCGCTTGGCGGTTGCAGGCCCACCGCGTCACGCCACAGCGCGGCGAGCTCGGAGCCAGCGCCGGCCGTGCCCGCCAGCCGCTCCAACTCTGCCCAGAGCGCTCGGTCGTCTGGATCGATGCGGAACGAGCGGACGCGCGCGTCGAAGGCCCCCCGCGGGTCGGCGAGCTTGTCCTCATAAAGACGCGCCAGCTCGTCAGCGACGGCCAGCCGCTCGTCGGAGGTGGGGCTCGTGTCCGCGCGGACGCTGAGCACCCGCGCGAGCCCTGCGTCGTCGGCGGCGTCCCGGTACACCTGCTCCAGCGCCGGGGCGACCGCTTCCGGGGCCTCGCCGCCCTCAAACATCGCGACCAGCGCCGCGATCACGGCGTCGCGGTCCGCGTCCGGGTGGTCCAGCAGGTCACGCAGGTGCAGCGCGGCCATCGAGGGCTCGCCCGCCTGCTCGCGATACAGACTCGCCAACTCGAACTGCAGCGCCAGGGCTATCAGGTGCGCATCTACGTCCCCTTT
>CAZNZH010000253.1:0-4349 GCA_964577445.1 uncultured Myxococcales bacterium | reverse complement strand
CCGCTCGGCGCGCCGGATCGGAGAGCCGCGGGCAGAGGTCCTCCAGCGCCGACGCCAGCTCGCCCCACGCCTCATCGGCGGTCAGCGCGCGCCGCAAGCTGACCAGAGCCTCCTCGTCATCCGGGTCCTGGTCGAGGATGTCCTGGTAGGTCGCGGCCGCGCGCTCCAAGTCGAGGAAGACGTCCTCGTAGAGCTGGCCCAGCCGCCGCCGCGCGTCGCGCCCCCGCTCGGGATCGTCGGCGTGCTCGGCGCGCGCGCGCAGCACCTCTTCGAGCCCGTCGAAGTCGTGGCGGCTGAGGTGGATCTCCTCCAGCGCGTCCAGGGCCCCGGGATCGCCCGGGGCCAACTGCAGCACGCGCCGAAAATGCGCGATCGCGCCGTCTGAGTTCGCGAGCCGACCGCGCAACACCGCGCCAATACTGCGATGCAGCGCGATGCGTGCTTCCGAAGAATCATCGTCGATGGCGCTGATCGCGTCGCTCAGTATGTGCGATGCCGCATCCCACGTCCCGGCAGCCTCCGCGGCGGCCTCGAAGGGGGCGAGGGCGGTGAAGTCGCCGCGGCGGACCTCGAGGGTCAGGGTGTGCCCCCACGCCTCGAGGGCTCCGGCCGCGTCGCCAGCGTCGCCACGCAGCTCCGCGACGTCTCGCCACGCGCCCTCGCGCTCGGCCTCGTCGTCCGAGTGGGTCGCGATGACCTCCTGCGCGCGCAGCCGAGCCGGCGCGTCCAGTCGCGGGCCGTGCTCGGCCAGCAGCTTCCGCGCGATATCGTCCCGGTGGCGGGCGGCCTCGATGGCGTCGAGCAGGCTGGCCTGCGCCGTCGCCGCGTCACCCATCTGCTCGCTCTCGACCCGCGCGATCTCCACGTAGATATCAGCCTGCAGCGTCGCGTCGTCGGACTTCCGCGCGAAGTCGCGCAGCAGCGCCAGGTAGCCCTTCCAGTCGCTCCGCGGCTCGAACAGGCCCGTCAGCCGGTCCCACGCGCGGCGCGCCACCCAGGCCCGCTGCAGAAAATCGCGGGCGTGGCTGTTGAAGGGGCTGAGCTCGCAGATCTGCGCGAAGAGCGACAGCGCCCGCTCCTCCTCGCCGAGCCGGGTGTGCAGGATCTCGCCCATCTCCTGCAGGATCTCGACCTTCTTTTTCTTCGTGGTCGCCGACTCGAGCTGGGTCTCGAGCAGCCGCACATAGCCAGGCCAATCCTCCTGCTCGACGCTCAGCTCCTGCAGCGCGGCGACCGCGGCGTCGTGGGTCGGCTCGAGCTCCAGCACTTGCCGCCAGTAAGCCCGCGCTTGCTCGGGGATGAAGATCTCCTGGCCGGCGATGCGCGCCAGCTCGACCAGCACGTCGACCCGGGCGGGCCCTTCGAGGAGCTCCAGCTCGTGGCGGTAGGTCTCGTAGGTGCGCGCGGAGTCGCTGCGGCGGCGGTGGATATCGCGCAGCCTGTGCAGGATCGCGACGTTTTGCGGGTCCAGCTCGAGCAGCCTCTCCAAGACCGGGATGGCCTCCGCGTCCGAGCGCATCCTCTCCAAGTAGAGGTCGCCGATGCGCGCGAAGAGGTCGAACAGCTCCTTCGGGTCCTCGGTCAGCTCGATCTTCTGCCGCAGCACCCCGATGAGATCGCCCCAGCGTTGGCGGTCCTCGTAGCGCACCGCGAGGTCGTCGAGCGCCCGCTCGTTGGACGGCGCCAGCGCCACGATGCGCTGGTAGGTCGCGATGACCATGTCGTCCATCGGGAGCCGATCGGGCGCTTGATACAGCGCGATCAACTCGAAGAGCAGGTCCACCTTCTGGTCGATCGCGTCGTCGGGCAGCGCGCGCACCCAGGCGTCCAGATGCTCGGCCAGCGCGTGCCACCGACCGCTCTCCGAATAGAGCCGGCGAAGCTCCCCGTTCGCCTCCTCATGGAAGGGCTCGTCGACCAGGATGCGCCGCCACGCCTCGATGGCCTTCTCCCGGCTGTCCAGCTCGCCCGCGGCCAGGCCCGCCATCTCGCCGGCGACCCGGATGCGCTCGGGCGCCAGGTCATCAGCCACCCGCGCGCCGTGGAGCTGCGCGAGCGTCGCGTAGGCACGCCGGGGCTCGTCGCGGCCTGCGTACCAGTCGCGGTAGAAGGCGAGCACCTCCACGGCGAGGGGCGCGCTGACCCGCACGCGCCGGTACATCTTCTCCGCCCGCTCGTCGTCATCGAGCTCGGCCTCCAGCAGGCGCGCGGCCTCGAGCAACATGACCACCTGGTCGCGCGGCTCTTCGCTGCGGCGCGCCGCCTCGTCGAGCAAGGCCACCGCGGCCTCCCACTCCCGCCCCGCCGAGCGTCGGTCCGCCCGCGCCAGCACGTCCCGCGCCTCGTCCGAGATCCCCTCGCGCGAGTACTTCAGGACCTCCCGCGCGCGGTCCAGACGCCCGAGGTCGACCTTCAAGATCCGGAAGAGCCGCCGCGCCAGGATCACCCGCAGGTCGGGGCTCGCCCCCGCCATCTCCGCCTCGTAGCGCTCCACCACCGCGCTCGCGGCGTCGACGTCGGCGATGACGGTGTCGGTCGCGAGGCGAGTCCCGCGTTTGCGGCTCGGCGGAGTCGCCGGGCCGCTCAACCGCTCGATGGCGGCGATGCGCTCGAGGATCGCCGGGTCGCTCGGCGCGAGCAGTCGAAGCTCTTCCAGGGTCTGCCGGGCCGATTCGACACGCCCCGCCTGGATGTGCCGGTCCGTGAGGATCGCCAGCGCCGCCCGGCGGTTGTCGGAGGTCCCCACCTGGGAGCGCGCGACGAAGAGCGCGTCCGGCGCGTCCTCGACCTCCGGCGATCCCAGCGCGTTCCAGGCGACCTCCAAGACCGCGGGGCCAGGGCAGCGCTGCCACGCCAGCACCAACGCCCGCGCCGCCTTCTCCCGCTCGGACGGCGAGTCGTCCAGCAGCCGCAGTTGGGCCGCGCGCACGAGCAGCGTGGCCGCGTGGCGATCGGGCCGCGACTCGGCCGCGCTCTCGAACAGCCCCGCGACCGTCAGGCGCGCCTCGGCCCGGGCCGCCGCCGGAGCGTGCGGCAGCATCTTGCGCAGCCCCAGCAGGAGCGACGCGTAGTCGTCGGCCTCCACGCACGCGGAGGCCAGCTCCGCCAGGAGCCCATCGTCCGCCGGGTCGTCGCCGACGCGTGATAGCAGTTCTGGGATCCCGGAGCTCACGCGTCTCCCCGCGCCGTCTGATGCGCCCGCTTATACTCCACGACTCTCCGGAGCGACAACCCGCCCAGCGCACGCCGATTCCGTCGCGCGCCGCCGTGCCGACATCGGCCACCGTGGGGAGCCGCCACGGGTCCCCGGGGGGCACTGTACACCGCGCTGGATTGTCTCGCTCGGCCTGCGGTACGAAGCTACCGTTGGAGGTCATGATGAAGGTCCCGCCCGAAGTGCTCCCTGTGGTTTGGCTCGATGGCGCCTACGTTTTTGCCGAGTCGGCCCGCGTGAGCGTGTTCGACCGTGGCTTTCTGATGGCCGACGGCGCGTTTGAGACGATGCACGTCCAAGGTGGCGCCATCCTCGGCCTCAACGAGCACGCGGCGCGGCTGTGGCGTGCGGCGGACTTCCTCGCCATCGCGCTGCCGTGGGACCTCGCCGGCCTCCGGCGAGGCCTCGTCGGCCTGCTCGAGCGCAACGAGCGCGCCCATGCCGACGCTCCCGAGGCCGCGCTGCGGGTGACCCTGAGCCGCGGCGCGTCGTTGATCGGGCCGCCCACCGTGGTCGGGTTCCTGCGCGCCGTCGGCCCCGGGCACGCGGCCCGCCGCCGCGACGGCATCCGGCTCCACACCGTGCCCTTCGGGGGACGGGGCAGCGCCGAGATCGCGCGTCACAAGACGCTCAGCTACCTCCCGAGCGCGCTCGGATCGGTCTGGCTCGCCGGCCGCACCGGCGACCCGCGCGCGGAGGGGCTCTTCGTCAGCGATCAGGGCGAGGTGCTGGAGGGCCTGGCCACCAACGTCGCGATCATCGAAGGCGGCCGCCTCGTCACGCCGCCCATCGCGTCGGGGATCTTGCCGGGGACCGCGCGCGATCTCGTGCTGCGGCTCGCGGTGGATCTCGGGCTGGCGCCATCGGAGGCGCCGATCTCACGCTCGCGACTGCTCGCCGCCGACGAGGTGCTCGCGATGGCCAGCACCCAGCACGTCGCGCCCGTGGTGTCCCTCGACGATGTGCCGGTCGGGGGAGGGCGCCCCGGGCCTCACACCGCCGCGATTTCCAAGGCCTTCGAGGCGGCCATCGCCGCCGAAATCCGGCGGTGGCACGAGGGTCCGCAGGCGGTGTGACACTGGCGCTGCCTGCGATGAGGTCTCTCAGAAGGGGTTCCCATATTCTCCCGTCGCGC
>CAZNZH010000252.1:0-7687 GCA_964577445.1 uncultured Myxococcales bacterium | reverse complement strand
GGTGGTCGAGACGCCCGACAGCTATTTTGGCTGCCCCTGTCAGCCCGCCTCTCCTTCCTGCGCGCGGACCGCGGTGTAGGCCGCGAGATTCACGATGTCCGACGCGTCGGAGTTGAAGGCCAAGATGTTCACCGGTCGCTTCATCCCGAGCAGGATGGGCCCGAAGACGCTGGCTCCACCGAGCTGGTGCAGCATCTTGTACGCGATGTTGGCCGAGGCGAGGTTTGGAAAGATGAAGGTGTTGGCGGCCTCGGTCAGGCGGCTCCACGGAAACGCATGGGCCCGCAGCGCCATGTCCACCGCGACGTCGACCTGGATCTCGCCCTCGATCATCAGCTCCGGCTCGCGCTCACGCACGCGCTCTGCCGCCCGCGCCATCTTCGCGGTCTCCGGGTGGCGCACCGCACCGAAGTTCGCGAACGACAGCATGGCCACCCGCGGCTCGATGTCGAAGCTCCGGACGTGCGCGACCACTTCGATCGTCAGGTCGACCAGCGCGTCCACGTCGGGGTCGATGTTCATGGTCGTATCGGCGAAAAAGAGGGTGCGGTCGCGCGTCAGCACCATGTAGAGCCCGCAAGCGCGGCCACGGGTGCCGATGATCTGGAGCGCTGGGCGCACGGCCTCAGCATACGGGCGCGTGGCCCCCATCACGGCGCCGTCCGCGTCGCCCTCGCGCACCATCATCATCGCGAAGCTCGCCCGGTGCCCGACGTCCTCGCGAGCGCGGGCGGGCGTGCCCCCCGCGCGCACATGGGTCTGCAGGTAGAGCTCCGCGTAGTGGGGGAAGCGCGGATCCGTACGCGGGTAGACGATCTCGATGTCGCCGAGATCCACGCCCGCCTCGACCGCGGCCGCGCGGACCTCGTCCTCGCGCCCCATGAGTATCGGCGTGGCGATGCGCTCCTGGTGCAGCACCGACGCCGCCTTGATGACCCGGTGGTCCGTGCCCTCGCTCAACACGATGCGCTTGGGGACGCGCTTTGCTTTCTGAATAATTTCAAGGAGTAAGCCCCGCCCTGGGTCCATCATGCGCTCCAGGCGCACCCGGTAGGCGTCCCAATCCTCGATGGGCCGCCGCGCGACCCCCGACGCCATCGCCGCCCGCGCGACCGCCGGCGCCACCCACAGCAACATGCGGGGGTCAAAGGGCGTCGGGATGATGTACTGGGGCCCGAAGCGGAACTCCCGGTCGTCGTACGCGCGGCTGACGCTCGGCGGGACCGGCTCGCGGGCGAGCGCTGCCAGCGCGTGCACCGCCGCGATCTTCATCGCGTGGTTGATGCAGCTCGCTTGGACGTCCAGGGCGCCGCGGAAGATGTACGGGAAGCCCAAGACGTTGTTGACCTGGTTGGGGTAGTCGCTGCGGCCGGTGGCCAAGATGGCGTCTGGGCGCGCCTGGGTCGCCTCGAGCCACGGGATCTCCGGGTCCGGGTTGGCCATGGCGAAGATGATGGGGTGCTCGGCCATGGGGCGAATCATGTCGCCGGTGACGACGTTTCCGACCGAGAGACCCAAGAACGCGTCGGCGCCCACGAGGGCGTCCGCCAGGGTCTCGCAGTCCGTCTCGCGGACGAACTCCGCCCGATACGGGTCGTCCAGGTCGCGTCCCGGGCGGAGCACGCCGTCGCGGTCGGCCATCAGGATGTTGTCGCGCCGCAGCCCCAACTCGATGAGCAGATTGGTCACCGCGATGGCCGCCGCGCCGGCCCCCGAGACCGCCAGCTTCACGTCCTCGATGCGTTTGCCGGCGACCTCGACCGCGTTGAGAAACGCTGCGCCCGTGATGATCGCGGTGCCGTGCTGGTCGTCGTGAAACACCGGAATCGACATGGTCGCGCGCAGTTGCTCTTCGATATAGAACGCGTCGGGCGCCTTGATATCCTCGAGATTGATGCCGCCGAAGGTCGGCTCCAGCGCGCGCACCACCTCGATGACCGTCTCCGGACCGCCCCGCAGCTCCAAGTCGAAGACGTCGATGTCCGCGAAGCGCTTGAAGAGGACCGCCTTGCCCTCCATCACGGGCTTGGCCGCCTCGGGGCCGATGTCGCCCAGGCCCAACACCGCGGTGCCGTTGGTGATGACGGCCACGAGGTTTCCGCGGTTGGTGAAGTCGTAGGACCTGCTCGGGTCGCCGGCGATGACCCGGCACGGCGCCGCCACCCCAGGCGAGTACGCCAGGGAGAGATCGAGCTGCGACGCCATCGGCTTCGTGGCCCGAATCTCAAGTTTCCCGGGCTTCGGCGGCCCGCTGTGGTAGTCCAGGGCGTCCTGGTCCGTGCTCGACATGTCATCCTCTGGGAGGGGCAGCGGAGATAGCTGTCGGGCGTCTCAACCACGCCAGCGGTCGCCTCGACCACCCCCGACCGCTGCGAGATACCTGTTGGTATCTCTCGGGTTGGGGGCGGCCGACGCGGCTCGCCGGAGCGGCCGATTCACCTCGCCCCATATTTTCGCTGATCCTCTGACCGGCGCCCGCAACGCCCGCGCTTGCTGGGCGTGCTGGCCACCTTGTGGGCCGAACTCTATACTCCCCGCGATGCGACCGCCACCACCACTCAGTCGACCTCGGCGACGGCTCGGCGCCGCCCTGGGCCTTGCGGTTGCTACGCTTCTGCTCGCCGTCCTCGCGGCGTGGCCGCTGGGCTATTTCTGGGTCCAGAGCGCGGCCGGCCAGCGCGGGCTGCGCGATTCGCTGTTGCGAGATTTGCGGCCGGGATCACTCAGTTTTCGTTCGATTCAGTGGGGGCCAGACCCGCGTGAGCTCTGGTTGTGCGATGCCATGATCCGGACGCGTGCTGGCGCCCCGGCCATCGGCGCAGCGGCTATCGGCGGCGCGCTGTCTTTGGGCGCGCTGATGGATGGGCTCATCCACTTTGAGCGGGCGCGAGCGACGGATTTTGAGGTGCGCCTCGGGTGGGACGCCGCCGGCGATTTCAGCCTCAAGGGCGCCTTCAAAGAGCCAAAGCCCGAGCCGAGCGAACCCAAGGGGGTGCCGCCGCTGGTGCGCTTTGACGGTATCGTGCTGGCGCGTGGCCTGGTCACCCTGGACTGGCCGAGCTTCGGGCTGCGATTCGAGGCCGTCGACGCCGCGGGGCGAGTCCACCTGGGCGGAGACAAGGGGCTGCTCATCGACGCCGACCTGAGCGGCCTGGCCACCGGCGCCACCCTCGCGCCAAAGGGAGAGGGGGAACCGGCGCGTCGCGTCGCGTTTGACCGGATCGGGATCGACGATTTCGCCTGGGACGGGCCCGGGTTCACCGTGGGCCGGCTGCTCTTGGCGGCGAAGACCGGCGCCGAGGTGAGCCTGTCGGGGCAGGTCGGTTTCGCTGAGGACGCCGGGTTTTTCGAGGCGCGGGGCTCGGCGCGGGTCGGCGCTGACGAGGTCGGCGAGGTGCTGGCCCCGTGGGCGCCGCGCGGCGGCTCGGTCGAGGGCTTGGTCCTCGACAGCCGCGGTGGCAAGAGCGTGCTGACGGTCGAGCGCGTGCAGGTCGCCGAGCTCGTCGCGGGCCCGGTGCGCGTCTTTGGGCTGGACCTGCCGATCCGAGCGGAGGTCAGCGGGGTGGGGTCGCTGGGGCAGCTAGGGCGGTTCGAGACCCACGGCGCCGCCGCCCGGCGGGTCGAGGGCCCCAAAGACGTCGCCCTCAACGGCGTCCGCGTCGAATCGCTGACGGGCCAAGGCAGCACCAGCGGCGACGTCGTGCTGACCGGCCTCGAGGCGGAGTCCCTCGAGCTGCCTGCGGGCCGCACCGGGAACGTGTCAGCGGCGGGGCAGGTCGAGGCGGGCCTCACCGGCGGCACCCTGAGCGGCCGAGTCGCCACCGATGCAGGCCGCGTGGACGCCAAGGGGCAGCTCGCCGTGAACCTGCTCTCGCGCGACGTGAGCGTCGACATCGCGCTGACCCTGTCTCAGCTCCGCGCCGCCCTGGCGAAGACCGTGCTCGACGCGCTGCCGCCTCCGGTCGCCTCCCAGTTGACCGCGCCGCTGGACGGCACCGCGAAGGTCACCGGGAAGCTCGGCCGCCAGCGAGATGAGTCGGGCAAGGCCCGGTGGGGGCTCCACCTCAGCCTCGAGTCCGCCGAGCTGCGCGGCGACCAGCGCGCCGAGCTGCGAGATGGCTCTTGGGTGCTCGCGGCGGCGCCAGCGGTCCCCGGCCCGTGAGATCACGCCTATTGGGGTTCATCGGGCGCGCGGTCCGGCTCGTCTTCAAGCTGCTCCTCGCGCTGGTCGTGGGCGTCTATCTCTTCGTCGTCCGCACCTTCCTCTTCCTGCTCACCGCTGTGGTCGCCCTCTACTTCCTCCTCGGCACGGCGGCTTCGCGCGAGCTCATCTTCACGGTCGTCAGCGACGCGCTCCCCGGCGCGATCACCGCGGGGACCATCCAATGGGGCCCAGCGCCCTGGTCGATCCGCATCGCCGACGTGTCCATCCGCGGCGCCGACGGAGAGCGCGTCATCACCGCGGACGCCGTCGAGGCCGAGATCGACATGCCCGGGGAGTTCGCCGGCCTCGTCGCCCTCGCCGTGAACCCGAGGGCGCCCATCCCCATCCGCTTGCGCAGCGCCCGCGTCACCGGCGGCCACGTCATCATCGCCGTCGACGAGGACGGCCGCGTCGGCATCGAGCGCACCTTCGTCCCGCCGCCCGACCCCGACGACACGAGCGCCGGGCGCGGCGTGGACTTGCAGATCGCCTACGCCCTGGTCGACGGCGCCAGCGCCCGCGTCGAGACGCCCGAGGTCTCCATCGACGTCGAGGGGTTCCGCGCGGCCTCGGACTTCTCATTGGAGGACGGCCACCTGCACTTCCTGGTGCCCTACGCGACCGCCAAGCGCGGCACCTTCAGCCTGAAGCCCGCCTACCGCCCGACCGAGACCCTCAGCCGTTTCACGCTGCCTTTCGAAAATTTCGCCGTCCGCCAGTACCGCTTCGAGGACCAGCGCTTCGAGTTCTTGCGGGCGACGGCGGACGTCCAGGGCGGGCGGCTGGTGGCCGGCGGCACCATGGACCTCGACCACGAGGACATCGGCTGGACCCTGCAGGCGCGCGTCACCCTGCCGGCCACGGCGCCAGCGCTCGCCGACATGATCGGCGGCGCGGTGACCGGCGACGTCGACGTCAGCGCGAGCGGCTTCGGCACGCTGCGCGAGGCGACCGTCGAAGGGCGCGTGCGCTCGCTGCTGCTCAACGTCGCCGGATTTCCCCTGAGCGACGTCACCCTCGACCTCGGCATCGAGCCGCGCATCACCCCCGACGGCCGCCTGACCCACCGCTTCGTGGTGCCGTCACTGACGGCGTTCGGGTTGGGCGGGCGCATCGTCGCGGGGCCGGTCAGCTACGCGCCGCGGTGGGCGGCCGAGGATCCGGACGGCACACCGGCGGCCACCCTCGGCGCCATCGACGCCACGGTGCGGCTCGAGGGCGTGTCGCCGGCCGCCGTCTTGGCCTCCGACCTGGTGGGTCTCGACCTCACCGCGCTGCCGTTTTTAGGCGGCTCCCTCGACGGGACGGTCGCCATCTCCACCGCTGACGACGAGGCGACCGGCGCCGTCGCCCTCGAGATCCTCAGCCAGGACCTGACTCTCTCCTGGGGCGGCCTACAGACCTTGCCGCTGTCCAAGCGCCTCGCGGTCCAAGGTGGCGTCCGCTACCACTCGGTGCCGCTGGGCGCCCGCTCGCCCACCGGCGACCGCTACCGCGCCACGTCCGAGCTGCGCCTGGACGACCTGGTGCTGGTCAGCGATCAGGACCGCGTCGAGCTCGACGCCACCCTCGACTTCGCCGAGGACACCCTCGACGGCCGCGTCGACGTGCGCATCGCCAACCTCGCGGAATTCCTGGCACCTTTCGGTGTGGAAGGCATGGGCGGCGCCGCCACGCTGCGCCAAGCCCGGCTCGGTGGCCGCCTCGCCGACCCGGCCGTCGCGGGCACCATCCACGTCGCCAACGCCCGCGTCGCCCACCAAGAGGTCGGCGACGTCGACGCCAAGGTCGAGCTCGCCGCCGGCCTCCTCTCCGTCGTCGATCTCCGCGCCATCACGCCGCTGGGCCGCCTCACCGCCTCGGGCTCGCTGCGCCTGTGGCGAGACAGCATCGACCGGCTCGACCCGCGGATGCCCTTCCGAATCGAGCAGGCCCAAGCCACCGGCCTCGCCCTCGAGCGCATCGTCCCCTCCCTCGGCATCACCACCGTCCTCAGCCTCGACCTCCGCCGCGTCCAGGGCGACCTCGTGGACCCCCTGGGCACCCTGACCGGCGCGGGGACCATCGAGACCACCGATCTCGCGGTCGGTGGCGAGCGAATCCGACGTATCACCGCCGACCTCCGCGCCGACCCGCGCCGCCTCGCGGCCGACGACATCGCCATCACCCTGTCGACCGGCGACGTCATCCGCGGCTCCCTCCGCTACGACAAGGCCAGCCGCCGCTTCGCAGCCCAAGTTCGCACCCGCGACCTGGGCTTTGACGCCTTTCAGTACTTCAAGGCCAACGACATCCCCTTCGAGGGCCGCGTCACCGTCGACCTGACGCTGGACGGCCACTTGGACGACTTCGCCATCATCGGCACCGTGGCCCTCGACGACTTCGGCTTCGACCCCATCCACCTCGGCACCGCGCGCTTCACCCTCACCACGTCGGCCGGCGGGCGCGTCGACATCGTCCCCGACGTGAACTTCCCAGGCCTCACCCTCATCGACGGCAGCTACGTCCAGTTCGACCGCGGCGTGCCGAGTCGCGTCTCCATCCGCGCCGAGACCGGCGACATGGACGTCTACGAGGCGCTGCCCTTCTTGCGCATCCCCGACACCACCCTGCGCGTGACCCGCGAGGACCTCCCGCCCGGCCTCGCCCCCGTCATCATCGAGCTGGAGCTGGACCTGGCCGCCCAACCCATGCGCTGGCAACTGCGCGTCGATGCGGTCGAGGGCGCGCTGGAGTTTGGCCTGTACGACGGTGAGATCGTCTACAGCAACCTGTCGTCGGCTTACCTGGTGCTGCACGACGAGGTCCTCGACATCAACCCGCTGACCCTCGGGCGCACCAACGAAGACGCCATGACCGTCTGCGGGCGCCTCGGCCTCGACCAGACCATCGACCTCAGGCTCGGCGGCAGCCTCAACCTCGACGTGCTGCGCCCGCTGCGCGAGCTGCTCAGCGTCCACGAGGGCACCATCCGCGTGGGCAACGACCCCTTCACCGTCGACACCCTGGGCGGCCGGCGCTGCCTGCCCATGGACGACGACTCGGTGCTGCATATCGGGGGGACCCTGACCGCGCCTGTCGCCTCCGGGCGAATCGAGCCCTATGGCGTGCGCATCGTCCCGCGCTCCATGGGCTACAGCATCCGCCTGCTCGACGGACGCGGCGTGCTGCTGAGGCCGGGCAAGACCCCGGGCGTGCTGCGCATCGTGTTCCCCAAAGAGGCCGCTCAGCGCATGACCGGTGACATCGACGACGGCAACTTCAGCATCACGGGCGAGCTGGCCCTGCGCGACTTCGCCCCCGACGCCGCCGAGCTGCGCCTGAGCGCCAGCGACGTGTTCTTCAACAGCCCGGGCGAGTTCCGCGTCACCTTCAACCCCGAGGTGCAGCTCATCGCGCAGGATCTCTCCGACGACGCGCGACGGAAGATGCGCCTGAGCGGCGACGTGCTCATCACCGAGGGCACCTATTATAAGAGCTTCG
>CAZNZH010000251.1:6809-7691 GCA_964577445.1 uncultured Myxococcales bacterium | reverse complement strand
CCAGCTCGTAGAGCATCACCCCCGCCGCGTACAGGTCCGCTCGCGCATCCCGCGGCTGCCGCCTCAGGAGCTCCGGCGCCATGTAGCGCACCGTCCCTCCATTCAGCTCGTCTCCGACAGGCTCCCCAGCCATGCCGAAGTCCAACAGCATCGGTTGCGTCGGATCCCCATCGATGCACCGGACATTGTCCGGCTTCAGATCCCCGTGCACGATCCCTCGCTCGTGCAGGTATGCCAGCGTCTCGAAGACCTTCTGCGCGAAAACCAGCAGATGGGCGTTGTCGCCCGGCTCAAGGACCTCGGTCGGGCACCGGCCTTCGACGAGATCCATGACCAGATAGGGGCCGACCTCCGGGTCGTTCCCCACGTCGTGTACGCGCACACAGCCCGGGTGATCGAGGCGCGCCAACACGCGGAACTCACGCAGCTTTTGCCGAAGAACCGACGTCGGCTGCACGATCTTCAGCGCGCGGAGCCCGCCGTGTACGGTGTCTCTGACCCGGTACACGGCGCCCGTCCCGCCCGAGCCCAGCATCGCCTCCACGACGTAGACACCCGCCACCGTCGCCCCGGGCGCGAGCAGGGGGATCGGCGGGGGCTCCTCGACGCCGAGGGCCGCCTCAGCCCAAGCGGAGCCGGCCTCGGCCGCAGCCGACGCGTCGTCGTCGTCGCCAAGGACGTCGCGCGGGCCGAGGGGTTGTGCCGTGTTGGTCAGCATGGTGGGTGGGCGCCGTGATTCCTCAGTCCAGAAGTGTGCGGGTCGACGGCGGGGTCGCGCCGGTGTCGGTGCCGAAGCGAGACGCCCCGGCCGACGCCATCAGCGCGCCGGAGCCGTAAGGCGACCCCACGGTCCAACGCGGCACGGTGCTGCCATCGCGGGGC
>CAZNZH010000251.1:223-6799 GCA_964577445.1 uncultured Myxococcales bacterium | reverse complement strand
CCAGGGTGCGCGACGGCACGGCGGTGAGCTGAGCCACGTCGTAGCCGAGCTGCGACGTCACCGTGGTCGACAGCGGCATCGACGCGGCCGACTGCGCCGTGCCCACCCCCGCGGTGGTCACGGTGCGCGCGTCGAGCTGGCTGCGGAGGTTCACCGTGCTCGTGAGCTGTAGCGTGGGGTTCAATACGCTCATATCCAGCACCAGCGACGACGACGCCATCCCGGAGCCATTGGTGAACCACAGAATGCCGCGCAGGCTGGTCTGTAGCGGGATGTACGCGTCCCACGCGAAGCGCACGCCGTCGACCACCAGGGAGCTCGAGGCCATGCCCTGCCCGATCGTGTAGCTCATCGCGGTGACGGTCGCGGTGTTGTAACGGCCGAGCAGCGCCGGGTTGAAGTAGGCCCGGTCGAGGATGATCGAGCTGGACGCCATCCCCGAGCCGAAGGTGCGGAAGATCACGGCCCGCTGGAGCGACGTGTTGGCCAGCAGGTACTGGGTGTCGAAGATCGCGACGAGGGAGCTGGACGCCATGCCGGCGCCGAACGCGCGCTGCACGTAGGTGTCGCGGTAGCTGGACAGCGTCACGTTCTGCAGCGTGATGGCCGCCGTCGGGTCGAGCAGGGCGATGAGCGAGCTGGACGCCATGCCGGCGCCGAGGCTGGACATGAGCTGGAAGCTGAGCTGCTCGACGCGGCTGAAGATCGCCGGACGCAGGACCCGCTCGCCCTTGGCGCACCCGCCTTGCTCGGCGAGGACCGCCTCCACCTCGAGGCTCCAGTTCACGCCGGCCGAAGCGTTCGCGGCGACCTGAGCGGACGTGAAGGTCACGACCCCGTTGCGATTGGTCAAACCGGTCAACTGGTGATTCGACGAGCCCGCGATTCGAGCGTAGACCGTGGCGCCGACCATCGGCTCCAGATTCGGGCCGACGATCTCGACCTGAAAACGCGCCATGCGGCGATTCGTCGCCGGCTGCACGATCGCGCCCATGGGGTTGGCGTAGACACGCGCGTCCTCGCACGCCGCCGAGATGTCCCCGTCGAGCGCCGCGTCAATGGCCGCGCCGGCGTCGAGGCGTCCGCTGCCCGACTCGGCGTCGAAACCATCCGCCACACCGCTCTTGTTCGCCGTTTGGTGAAAGCGCGTCCGGACGCCGTCCGCCGAGTCGCCCGCGGCCAGGAGCAGCGCCGCCACCGCGCTGGCCTGAGCCGCCGCCTGCGACGTCCCGGTGACCAGATAGTAGCCAAACTGTGTCGGGTTGCCGGGCGCGAAGCTCTGCGCCACCAAGGCGTCCGGCTGGCCGTTGCCGTCGACGTCATCCGTCGCCGAGCCGCCGGGCGCGAGCACGTCGACCAGCGCCGTCGCGTTGGAGTAAGACGCCCGGACGCCCGCGGTCGCCAGGTCGCTCGAGAGGTCGCTCGCCCGGTAGGCGCCCACGGCGATCACGCTCTGAAACGCGGCCGGGAAGGGCACGAAGTCGCCGCCGCTGTTGCCCGTGGCGGCGATCACCACGACGCCGGCCTCGTCGGCCGCGGCGATGGCCGCCTGGAGCATGGGCGACGGCCGGTAAGCCTGCGGGAACACGAGGCTGAGGTTGATAACGTCTGCGCCGTGGTCGATGGCCCACGCGATCCCTTCGACCAACCACGCCTCTGTCCCAGAGTTGGACGAGTTCAGCACCTTCACCGGCATGATGTTCAGGTTCGGGGCGATCGGATAGATCGCGCCGATGCCGGCCATGAGCGAGGCCATCTCGGTCCCGTGCCCGTGGTCGTCGTTGGCGTGGTCGTCGCCGTTGACCACGTCGCGCGGCGCGACGAAGCTCACATGCGCCAGGTCCGGCGCCACCCGATAGACGAGCTCCGCGGAGTCCCTGTGGTTTTCGTATGCGACGCCGGAGTCGAGGATCGCGACCGTCATCGCCTCGCCGCCGAGGCCCGCGTCCATGACGGCAGGCACGTCCAGATGCCGGAGATTCCACTGGAGATCACGCAGTGTCGCCTCGTGGCGCGTGCGGTTCGACGCCACGAGCTCGATGCGCTTCGTGGCCGTGGTGGGCACCAGCAGGTGCAGGTCACCGTCCAGGGTCACCGGCACCACGCCGGCGCCCACGGTCATGGCGTTGCCGCGCGCGTCGGCGACCTCGGGCTGGCGGCGAAGCTGGGCGATCGCCGCCTCCAACGACTCACCTTGGCCGATGGCCAGGCGTCCCATGCCCAGCGACGGAGCGAAGGAGCGCACGCGCAGCCCCATGCGACTCGCCAGACCGTGGAAGCTCTCCGCGCCCGATCCCGGGCGTAGGGCGACCAGGACCTCGTCGGCCACGACGGCGACGGGGCCATGGTCGGTGCTAAGTTCCTGAAACGTAAGCTCATTGCCGGGTACATCCGCCCGCTCGCGCGCGCTGGGGCGGGCCTGCCCTGACGCGATCGGCCCGATCCGCCGATCCTGACGCGCTCGCGCAGGTCGCGTCGGCGAGGCTTCGGCCACGCTCGCCGGAACGTCCGCCGCGAGCTCCTGGCCGATCGGCCGCGGGTCGATATACTCGTTAGCCGAGTCATTACGGGAGGTTGAGGTGATGAAGACGGCAGCGATCGCGCAAGACGCGGTCGCCACCACAAGGCTACGCAGCGAGCCATTCATGGAGGTTCTCCGGGGGGGGATTTTCACGCGGGCTGGGGGGGCCCTCTCAAACGAACCTTACTACTAGCAATTGTCATGCCAATGGAGTCGAGCAGCACAATTTCGCCGATGGTGAGCGGATTTTGCCCTGGTCTCGGGAAGTTCCGCCGTCGGAGGGGCTGCCCCCGGCCGGCGCATACATCTATTACTGTGGCATGCGCGCCCCATAATTAAAGGTTGTGTGGCGTAATTGCCACAGGCGTAGCCGCGGCAAAACCGTGCTACCGGCCCGATGTACGGCTCCCTTGACACGCGGGCGGCGCGGAGCGTATCTGGGGCGGTTGTGCTACGAAGCCAGGAGCCCCCGTGCCCCAACCCGTCGTCGTCGTGGAGCGCGTGGTCAGTCCGGTGGTGCTGGTCCATGGCGGGGCGGGGGCATACCTCGCGGCGACCACCGCCGCCCAACGCGCCGAGCGCGGGGAGGCCATGCTCGCGGCGGCCCGCGCGGGCCTCGACGCCCTGCCTCTCGGCCCCGCAGATGGCGTCCTCGCCGCCGTGGCCCGCCTCGAGGCGGACGGGCGATTCAACTCGGGTCGCGGCGCGCGCCTTCAGCAAGACGGCCGCTGCCGACTCTCCGCCGCGCTGATGGACGGTCGCCGGCAGCGGCTGTCGGCGGTCTACAACGTGCAGGACTGCCTGCACCCGAGCGCGCTGGCGGCCGCGCTGCAAGGCCGCGGAGACCGAAACCTCGACGGCGAGGGCGCGCGCCAGCTCATGCGCGACCTGAAGGTTCCGCTCGCGGAGGTGCGTACGGCCTCGAATATCGAGCGGTGGCGCGCGTTGGTGGCGGACACCAGCGGCGCCGACCCAGACTCCGCGGTGGGGGACGCGGGGGCGGAGGGGCTGCGCGCGGCGCGGGCCGCCGGCGCGCCGCTGCCCTCGGACCTGCGGGGGACCGCCCCGGAGTCGCTGCCCCCGGAAGACCGGCGTCACGGCACCGTCGGGGCGGTGAGTCTGGCGGCTGACGGCGGCCTCTTCGCCTGCACGTCGACCGGTGGCCGGGGACACGAGACCCCGGGCCGCGTGAGTGACTCGCCGACCCCAGCGGGCACCTACGCGTGCGCTCAGGTGGCTCTCAGCGCCACCGGCATTGGCGAGCAGATACTCGACCTCAACGTCGGCGGGCGCATCGCCACTCGGATGCTCGACGGGATGAGCCTGCGCGACGCGCTCACTCGGACCTTCGAGGAGGTCGCGCTGCACGGCGGCCTCCTCGGGGTCATCGCCGTGAGCGCGCGGGGTGAGGTCGGTTACGCGCACACCACGGAGGGCTGCGGCGTCGCCTGGGTCGACGCCGCGGGCGGTCTGGGTCTGGACGCGCACAGCCGCGGTTAGCCGCGACACGAATCACGAGCGCCGCTTCGCCGGCTCGCGCGACGTCTCCGACACCCTGGCGGACCCTGGCCTCGCCGCCACGGCCAGCGCAGACCTCGACCGCCACGGGATCTCGCCCACCTTTTCCCGTCGCGCGCTCGCTGCGCTCGGTCCGCGTTCTTCCGTTGACGGCGCGTCGGCGCGATGGCAGTCGAGTGCCCTACGGAGCGGGTCTTGTCCGCTGAGGTCCCTTGGGAGCGCGCCATGGCTGACGATGAATCGACGCGGGGCATCAAGACGCTCGCCGTTCACGCGGGCACCGACGGTGAGCAGCCGTTCGGCACCCTCGCGCTCGGGATCTTCCGTACGTCGACCTACACATTTCGCGACACCGCCGAGCTGAACGCTCACATGCGAGGCGAGACCCTGCGCATGGAGTACGGCCGGTACGGCAACCCGACCCAGGCCGCCGCGGAGGCGAAGCTCGCCGCGCTGGACGGCGCCAGCCACGCGCTGCTCTTCGCCTCCGGCATGGCCGCCGTCACCACCTCGCTGCTGGCCATGCTGCGCCAAGGCCAGCACATCGTCCTCACCGACGACTGCTACCGCCGCACCCGCCAGTTCTGCGTGCAGATCCTCTCTCGCCTCGGCATCGAGCACACCATCGTGCCCACGACGGCCGCTGCGATCGCGGCGGCGCTCCGCCCGAACACCCGCGTCGTCCTCACCGAGTCTCCGACAAACCCCTATCTCCGGGTCGCGGACCTCCCGGCGATCGCCGACGTCCTCCGCGGCCACCCCGCCAAGCTCGTCGTCGACTCCACCTTCGCCACGCCGGTCAACCAGCGCCCCCTCAGCCAGGGCGCCGACCTGGTCATCCACTCGGCCACGAAATACCTCGGCGGCCACCACGACATCCTCGCGGGCGTGGTGACCGGCGGGCCCATCGTCGACGCCATCCGCGATCTCCAGGCCATCCTCGGCGGCATCGTCGACCCGGAGACCGCGTGGCTGCTGGTTCGCGGGCTCAAGACCCTGCCCTTGCGTGTCGCGGCGCAGAACGCCAGCGCCCAGCGTCTGGCGGAGCGGCTCAGCGCCCACCCGCGCGTGGCGCGTGTCTACTACCCCGGCCTGCCTTCGCACGACACCCACGCCGTGGCTCGACGGTTGATGACAGGGTTCGGCGGGGTCATCTCTTTTGAGCTGGCCGACGATCTCCATGGGACCAGTCGCTTCATCGACGCGGTCCGCGTCCCGCGCATCGGCCCGAGCCTCGGCGGGCCCGAGACCCTCATCGAGCAGGTCGCCCTGATGAGCTACTTCGAGCTCAGCACCGAAGAGCGGGGAGCCATCGGCATTCGAGACAGCCTCGTCCGGTTGGCCGTCGGGCTGGAGGACGTCGAAGACCTTGAGCGGGATCTCATCTCGGCGCTCGACGAGACGGACACAGCGCAGCGCTGACCGCTGCGGCGCCTGTCGATCGGGGGCTCGCCTGGGCAGCGCGGGGCGGACTGTGGCGGGCGTCCAGCCGCGGTTACAGGGCCGAGCCGAGGGCGCCCATGGCTGACCCGATCAGTCCTCTTCTTCCTCTTTGACCGCTTGGACCTTGATGCCGGTGTCCGCGTCCGCGTCCATGACGTTGAGCCACTTCGCGCCGGTCACCTTGCCCCGGGCCCTCGCCTCGCCGCCCGATCGAGCCTTGGCCGTGGTGGGCGACGTCTGCGGTCGCGCTTGGGGGCTGGGCGTTGGGCGCGAGCGCGCACCATCCGCGTCGGTCTTGGCGTCCTTACGCTTCCCTCGCCTCGACTTCGGGTCCGCCGGCGACTCGCTGACCTCGGCGTCGGCCGCCGCCATCGTGTCGCGGAGCAGCGCCCGCATGGTGGTGGTCGGACGCGAGCGAGCGCTGGCCTCGGCCTCCGCGGCATCGTCCGCCCGCCGGCTGCGCCGCTCCGCGTCAGCGAGGCCCTGGTGGGTGAAGAAGATGTAGTCCCAAAGCGGCAGCAGCACGGCGAAACAGACGTCGGGCTCCGCGTGGTGGCGGTGGTGCCACTTCCGGAGATGGCCGTAGCCGGGCATCTTCGCGATCCAGGCGGGGACTGGGGCGTGGTGTAGCCAGTGCAGTACGTCATAGCTGATCAGTGAGAAGAGCAGGCCGCCCATCAACATGGCGACCGCCTCCAGGCCGGCGACCGGTAAGAGCACCCCACCGGCCACCACGATGAGCATCAGCAAGATGAGCCATGCGCTGGCCTGCAAACGAATGTGACTGCGCCGCGCCTCGCCCGACTCGGCCGCCATCCCGCGTCGAGTCGAGAACACGATGTGGTGAGTCTGGGTGTGGCGGCTGAACAGCCGAGCAGTGCTGCGCGCCGCTCCCGGCCCGTGGCCGACGAAGCGGTGGAGCATGTAATCTGCGAGACTGCCGAGAAGCAGGCCAGCGAGCAGGTAGAGCATCGAGTCGCCTCCAATGAGGGCTTCGACGTGCGGTGGCGCCGACGACACTCAGGCCTTTCGCTGAGAGTCGCGGTTGGGGGCTACCAATAGAACCCTACGGCTCCCGGTGGTGGCTTGCAATA
>CAZNZH010000251.1:0-213 GCA_964577445.1 uncultured Myxococcales bacterium | reverse complement strand
CCGGGGGGGGGCTCCCACTGGGGGGGGGGGGCGGGGGGGTCAACTGACCCCGCCACGGGAGCGACCAGCGGCCAGCCACCGCCGAACAGACGCGGGACGCTCGGCCAGGGCGGCGCGACGCACGGGAGGTAGTGGCGCGGAGCTCTTCGTGGACCAGAAGAGGAGCGGCCCGTCGAGCCCGTGCATGACGTGCAACAGATATGCGGCGGCCTT
>CAZNZH010000250.1:0-7696 GCA_964577445.1 uncultured Myxococcales bacterium | reverse complement strand
GCTGAACTTCTCGCCCAGGTACTCGGCGCGGAGGTCCGCGTGGGCGTCGAACTGGACGACGACGAGGTCCGGGTGCTGGTCGAAGACCGCGCGCACCGCCCCCGCCGTCCACGAGTGGTCCCCGCCCAGCAGGAAGGGCTTCGTGCCGCCCGCCAAGATCTCGGCCGTGGCTGCGTACACCGAGGCGACGACGCGCTCGGGGTTTGAGCTGCCGACCTCGAGGTTGCCCCAGTCGGAGACCTCGAGGTCGGTGTAGTCGCGGTCTTGGCGCGGCGAGTAGGTCTCGAGCGCCACGCTCACGCGGCGAATCGCGTCGGGCCCGAAGCGGGCGCCGGCGCGGTACGACGCGGTGCCGTCAAAGGGCACGCCGAGGAGCGCGATGTCGGCGCCCTCGACGTCCCGCGAGGTCTCTAAAAAGCACGGCCCGCTCAGGTCGCGCCGTGCTTTTTGCTGACCGGCGCCGCCCAACTACGAGGCCTTGAGCGCCCGGACGACCATGTTGGGGACGGCGAACGCCCCGCGCTGGATCTGGCCGTTGTAGTACTGAGACGTCGCCTCGACCCGCGTGACGCGCTCGGCGATGGGGTGGTCGGGCCGAGCCGAGCCCGACGTCGCCCACACCCAGCTCCACGCGCCGCCGGGGTAGATCCCGACGGGGCCGTAGTAAGGCGCGACGTGGCTGAACACCTCGCTCATCGTGCGGATGAGGCCGACGTGCTCTTCCTGCTGCACGGTCGGCGAGCCACCCTGCGTCACGACGACGCCCTCGGGCCCGACGGCGCGCGCGCACGCCTGGAAGAAGCGCTCCTCGAACAACACCGTCGCCGGGCCTACCGGGTCGGAGCCGTCGATGAGCACGATGTCGTAGCTCCCGGGTGCCGCGTCCTCGACGAACTTGGCGCCGTCCACGAAGGCCACATGCAAGCGCGGGTCGCTCCAGGCGGTGCCGATCGTCGGCAGGTACTCGCGGCTGGCCGTGACCACCAGCTCGTCGATCTCGATCATGTCGACGTGCTCGACCTCCGGGTGGCGCAAGACCTCCCGGACGGTGCCGCCGTCGCCGCCGCCGATGACCAACACGCGCTTGATCCGCTCCGCCGTCACCAGGGCCGGGTGCACGATCATCTCGTGATACGTGCACTCGTCCTTTTCCGCCGTCATCCACAGGCGATCGAGCAAGAGCGCTCGCCCGAGCGCTGGGCTGTCGATGATGGTGACCTGCTGAAACGGGCTGGGCTCATCGAAGAGGATGCGCGAGGCAAGAACGCCGAAGCGCATCTTGCCGTCGCTGACCTCATCGACCCACTCGGCTTGCGCCGCGTGGCCGCTCACGCTTTTTCGCCCCAGAGCACCAGGCCCGCGAAGGCGCAGCCGATGTTCTCGACGACGTGCTCGGCACCCTTGACGACGATGTCCTTGATCGCCCGCCCGCGGTGCTCCATGCCGGCCACGCACATCATGCGGACCTTGGCGGCGGAGCTCTCGAGCGGCTCTTCGCCGTGGTACTCCATGATGAGACCGGGGAACTCGGGGTCCACCGGAATCGCCACGGCTACCACCGCGGAGATGATCTGGCCGGGCTTATCCGAGGTCATCTCGGCGTAAGCGATGGGGACCAGGGCTCCGGGCGGCAGGGGACGGGGCTCGATGAGCGCCGTCTTCGGCGGGAGGATCGAGCTCATGCGTACGAGGTTGGTGTCGCCCACGCCGGCCGAGAGCAGCGCGTGGTCGAAGGCGTTGAGGGTCGTCGGACCCTCGCCGGAACCACCGACCATGAACCAGCGCGTCGGATCCGGCAGCAGCGTCGCGCGACCCCAGCGGGCCGAGCCTTGCGTGGACTGCCAGTTTCCGCGGACGGTCCGCATCGGTTCAGAGCCCTGGCCGCGATGCACGAGCATCAGCTCGCCATCTTTGGCTTTCAGTCCTTCACCGAGGACCTCGTGCGCCAGCGTCGGATCACAGTCACCGCACGTGTAGAAGTCGATCGCCGCGTAGCCCGATTCGGGCCACGTGTGGATTGACAAGTGCGATTCCTGAATCACCACGACACCGCTCACGCCCTGGGGCGCGAACCGGTGGAACACTGTCCGGACGATGTGAGCGCCGGTGGCGAGCACCGCGCGTCTCATCAGGGCCTCGAGAGCCTGCTGATCGTCCAGAATGGCAGCATCACAACCGCGGTACTCCGCCAACACGTGGCGACCGTAGGTCCCTTCGTACACCAGATTCACCTCGCAACGGACCGCCGACGAATCGACGGGCAACGCAACTGATGAAACCCATCTCCACCGCGCAGGACCTGTTCCGCCACGGCACGTTTGGGCGGCGCGCAAGCTAGCGCCGGCCACTCCCAGGGTCAAAGTGAAAATCACTATAGCAGGTGGTCATTCCCAAGGCCTGACTCACTTTGTCAGATATTGCGGCCCTCGCGGGCCCAGGGGGGGAGCGCGACGATGTGCGTTTTTCTCTCGACGGTGGGCGCGCCCGGCGCCCGGCCCGCGCGCGGCGGTGGGGGGGGATGGGCCGCCGACGAAGTAATGACGAGGGATTGCGCGTCAACCGGTGCGCGATCCGCCGTCAACGCGCCGGTGGGCGCAGGTTCAGCGGGCGCTCGATGCCGACCAAGCGCCATTCGCCGCCGCCGAGCAGGTAGAGGTGGGCGCGGGTGGGCAGCGCTGGCGTCGCGCCGTTGTCCTGGGTCTTCGCGGTGATGTCGACCACGAAGTAGGCAGGTTTTTCCTGGGCGGCCGAGGCGCGCAGGGGCAACCGCACGCAGACGCCGGGGGGGCTGTGAGCCTCGGGATCGGCCAAGGCGTGTGCTGCTGGCCACGGCCGCGCCGGGGTCCGCTCGTCGAGGGCGTAGGCGAGCGCGGTGTAGGTGCGGAGGGTGTGGAGGCGCAGGCCGGACAGCACCAGCGGGTCTTCAAAGCAGAGCGTTGCGCCGCGGGCGTCCTGGGCGAGCGACGGGCGGTCGAGGGGCGACACGCGGGTCAGGTAGCGCTCCAGGACTTTGCGCAGGCGCGCCTCGAGGGTGTCGACCAGCCACGCCTCCCACGACGGCTCGGTGAGCTGCCCTTCGCGCACCGCCGCCTCGATGTCCGCGCGGGTGATGCGCGCCATCTTGCGGGCCATCCACGCGCCGTCGCGCTCGCTCATGCGCAAAAACGCCGGGTTCGGGTAGCCGGGCTTCCACCGCTCGGCGTCGAAGTGCTCGGCGTCGAAGTAGCCGAAGACGCCGCCGCGCTCTTTCGGCAAGCGGCGCAGCTCCCAGGGGCGCTTTTGGGTGCCGAAGGTGAAGAAGTCCCGGGCGAGCCAGTTGAAATCGAAGTAGTGCGAGCTGCCGAGGCGCTCGGACATGCCGGCGATGGACCAGAGGCTGCCCAGGGTGTCGCCGAAGTCGAGGTAGTAGTGGCGGACGTAGCCGGCGCCGCCCTCGACTTCGACCCAGATGTCGAGGGTGTTCTGCTCGCGCGCGTCGAAGTGATTGAGCCAGGCCGCCATGAGCTTGGCGCCGCGCAGCTCGCGGCGGTCGTCGTGCTCGACCACGTCGTTGGGGTCGTCTTTGCGCGTATCCTCGTATCGGAATGGGCCGATGGGTCGGCCGGGCAGAAGGAGGCTGGCCGCCGCACGGTAGCGCCCGTCGGGCTGAGCGCCGGCGCGGTCCAGCGCTTGCTCGATGTGGGCGCGCGTCAACGGGATCTCCTTGCCCTGCTCGTCTTCCGCGGTGGAGCCCTCGCCGATGACCAGGGTGGCGGCGTCGAAGGTGACGATGCGGTTGCACGGCGCGTTGAAACCCGCGGCCCAGTAAAGCCGTGAGCCGATGACGTCCGCCGCCGTGGCGCGCTGCGGTTGGTTGACGCTGTCGAACTTCAGCAGGTAGCGCTCGCCGTCGCTGCCCCGGATCATGAACCCGGGGTTGGCGCCGTTGGGTTTGGCGCCGATGACCGTCCAGGCTTGGCTCGGGTCGAGCGGGGGCGAGTCGCAGGCGCCGGCGGCCACGGCCGCGGCGTCGAGGTCGAGCGCGCCCTTGCGGTTCTGATACCAGCTCGAGTCCGGCACCTCGTCGAGCGCGTTGACGTTGACCGACTCGCCCGCGGGGTCCACCGCGAAGAAGCGCGCGATGGGGCGCAGGAGGATCTGGTCGCCGCCGTCGCCGTAAAAGCCTGAGAAATAGTCGGCCGGGCGCGGCGTGAAGGGCTGGGTGTCGGGGTCGACGGTGAGGGGATCGGCCAAGGGGAAGCGGCGCAGTCCGTCGGCGCACCCGGCGCAGAGCAGGCTGATGGCGACCGCGATGGCCGCTTGGCGCGCAGGGCTAGAACCCACCGGTAGTCCCCAGGACGAAGCGGACGGAGTCGACGGCGAAGCGGTCGCCCAGGCGCGACGAGCCGAGCGCCAGCATCAGGGTAAACGGGATGTCGCCCGACGACGCCGCGCGCATCCCGAGGCCCGCCGACATGCGCAGGTCGCGCAGGTCGATGCCGTCGAAGTGCTCGCCGAAGACGTTGCCCACGGCCACATGGACGGTGCCGTCGACGAAGAGCCAGACCGGCCAGCGGTACTCGAGCTTGACGGCGCCGAGGCTTCTCCCCAGGAGGTGGCCCGGACCGAAGCCGACCAGCGGGCCGTCGCTCGACGCGTCGACGTACTCGGTGAAGGGGACCTCGCCGCCCAGCGGGTCGACGAAGAGCGCCGTGACCTGGAGGCTGAGGATTCGGTAGTGCCCGGCGACGTCGACGTGGCCCGAGATCGAGCCGCCGTACTCGACCCAGCTCAGGCTGTCGCTGCCGGCGCGCCGGAGGTCGAGGCCCAGGGTCGCGTAGGGGCTGAGCTCGACGCCGCCGCCCGGTTCGGGGCGCGGGGGGCGCGTGTCGAAGTGAAAGCCCAGGCGTTGCTCTAGCACGAGGTAGCCGCTGGCGAATCCGGGGGGGAGGTCGTAGGCGCCCTCGGCGACGCGCTGGGCGATGGAGGTCTCGCCGCAGCAGGTTCGGCTGGGGCGTTGGAAATGCACCCAGCGGACGGTCGTGGAGCTGGCGACGTCGGAGCGCTCGAGGAAGGACTTGCCGAGGGAGAGCCCGCCCTCGAGGTGGGTCGCGCCGTAGGTGGCCTCCCGGCCCTCGGAGCTCAGCTCGGGGCGGCCGCCGCTCGGGTCGCCGGCCGCGTCGCCGAGGCCGTGGAACTTGTGGTCGGGTCGCGTGATGAACCCGAAGTCCAGGCCGAAGCGGCCGCCGCGGCGAAGGGGCAGGCCGTAGGAGGCGCCGGCGGAAAACCAGCGCGGGCCGCCCGTGGCTGCCTTCACCGACAGCCGCTGGTGGCGCTCGCCGATGTCGCGCCACTTGAGCACGAGGCCGCCGTTGGCGCGGAACCCGAAGTCCAGCACCAGGGTCGGGTAGATGATGGCGTTGTCGTTCGGGCCGAAGCGGAGGAAGTCGGCGATCTTCTCCGGCCAGCTCTTCCGCTCCGCCTCGGTGAGCAGGAAGACCAAGGGTCGGCGCAGGACGTACTCGCTGACGGCGTAGAGGGGCGAGACCGCGATGCGCGGCACCCAGAGGAGGACGTCGCGTGGGGTGGTCGGCTCGTCGCCCCGACCGTCGTAGTCGGGGACGGCGCGCTTGGGCGGCGGGGCTGGGGCGCGTGCGTCGGTGGGCGGTGCGGTGGCCACGAGGGCGGCTGCGGCCAAGGTCGCCGCCAGGGCGCGACAGAGCGGCCGTGCCATCGAGCGCGGGCCAAGGTGTTGCTGCGCGGTCGGCATGGTGGCGGGTAGCTATCTCACTCGGGGACGCAGGAGTCGAGCGCGGTGCAGTCCCCAGCCGCGTTTTGCACACACTGGGCGATCTGTTGGACCCGCGCGGGCTCTGTGGCCTCGAGCGCCGTGCAGCCCTGCACACATCCCAGGCGGTCGCTGGGGCTGGTGGCGCACTTGTCGAACGGGGCGCACACGGCGTCGCAGGTCGCGGAGATCGCGGCCGCGCATGACGCCAGCCCGACCACCGAGCCGCGTTTGTCCACGTCGAGGGCCGGGCAGAGCCCCATGTCGGTGATGCAGGCCGCGGCGTCGGCGTTTCCCGGTTCGATGCCGAGGACCTTGAACGCTCCCGAGCAGGCGGCGGCGCAGAAGCTGGCGGTCGCGAGCCCGCCGTAGGTGCCTTTGCACAGCGCGAACCCGGCCTCGCAGACGCTGGTGCAGGCGGGCTGGACGGTCGGCGACGAGGCGAGGCAGGGCGAGGGATCCTCGCAGTCGGTCGCGGCCACGCAGCCGAAGAACTGCGCGCGCGTGCCGTCGGGTAGGGCGGCGCACGCGGAGACGCACTGGTCGACCGTGGGCCAGGTCGTGAAGAGCGGGGCTCCGCCGAAGCACGCGTCGGGGCCGCTCGCGGTGTAGAAGCGACCGCAGAGGGTGTCGCAGCCCTGGGCGGGCAGCTTGCACGCGGCCCGCAGGCTCTCGATGCCGCAGGTGCCGGCCGAGAGCGCGGCGCTGGTGCAGCCGACGATGGCCGGCCCGCCGGGGGTCATCGCCGAGCGGCCGCTGCAGTACGCGGTGCACAGCCCGAGCTCGCCGTCCGGGGCCCCGGTGGCCGCGAATTCACCGCAGGCGGCTGCTTTTTGGCAGAAGGTGCGGCAGCCGGCGACCTCGGGCAGCGGGGCGGCCGTCGCGAAACACAGGCTGAGGTCGCACGCGCTGCGCTGGCAGCCGTAGTTCGCCGCCCAGAGCGCGTCGTCGCTGAGGCGTTCGTAGCAGAGGAGCTCGCAGCCCTGGGTGTCGTCGCCGAGGTCGGCGAGGGTCGCGCACTCGGTCGCGATGTCCGCGCAGAGCAGGGCGCAGCCGATGGACATCGCCTCCTCGGAGATGGTCAGCGCGGCGAGGCCGACGTCGGCGGTCGTGTCGGCGGCGTCGCCCGCATCGGACGCGTCGCCCGGGTCGGGGGTGTCGCCCGGGTCGCTCAAGCCCGCCGCGTCCGCGTCCGCTACATCCTGCGTCGGGTCGACCTCCCACGTGGTCTCGCGGGTGTCGGCGCCGTCCGGGCCGACCTCGGCGGTCGTGTCGGCGGAGCCCGCGTCACCGGTGGTCTCGGCGCTGTCCACCGCGTCGCCTGGCACGACCTGAGCGCCGCCGCCGTCGCCGCAGCCGGCGAGCAGCGCCGCGGCGGCGAGGCTGAGAAAAGTGAGCCACGACAACGATGTGGGAGAGCGGGTCATGGCGAGCTCCGGGTGCAGCGCGACCGGTCGGAGTCGATTTCGGTGCGGGGCGGCGACTGCGGCGGCGAGGGCGGCGGCCGTCTCTTATACGAAGGTTTGCAGAGTCGACAGTTCAAGTCTGTTGGCAGCGGTTTCAGGTAGGATCTCCCGCAGCGGCGCCCTACGCGCGAGGAGGCGGGATGGTACCGGACGCTACATACTGGCGCGAATGCTACGCGGAGCCCGAGCTGATGGACGGCGTCTTCAACGCCGAAGACCACGCAGCGTACCTCGATCGGCTGCTGGCCCTTGAGGGGATCACCGTCCGCACGGTGGTGGACCTGGGCTTCGGCCTCGGCCACCTGACCGACGCCATCGTCGCGACGCTGCGCCCGCGCGAGCTGGAGGCGATCGAGCCGTCGGCCTGGGCCCGCGAGCGCGCGATGGCACGCGGCCTGAGCCGTCCGCGCCTCGATGGCAGGCCCGGGAAGCCGCGAATCCGCAGCCTGGATCTCGAGGCGTG
>CAZNZH010000249.1:0-7697 GCA_964577445.1 uncultured Myxococcales bacterium | reverse complement strand
GCCACCGCGGTTTCGACGACCAGGACGTGCGGATCCTCGAGCTGATCACCGCGCGCATCGGGCTGACCCTGGCCATCGCCCACGCTCAGGACGAGGAGCACAAGGCCGAGCGCCTCGCCGCGATCGGGCAGATGCTGTCGAGCGTCATGCACGACATGAAGACGCCGCTGACGATCATCAGCGGCTACGCGAAGCTGATGGCGCGCACGGCCGACGCCGAAAAGCGCGAGGTGCAGCGCGAGCACATCCGCCGGCAGATCGCCCAGCTCAAGGACATGACCGTCGAGCTGCTGGCCTTCGCCCGCGGCGAGACCGAGGTCCTGCTGCGCAAGGTCTTCGTCCGCGATTTCCTCGAAGACGTGCGCACCCAGCTCGCCGAGGAGTTCAACGACAGCGGCGTCGCGCTGGTCGTCGAGACCCCCTTCGGCGGGGCCGTGCGGATGGACGAGACGAAGATGCGCCGCGTCATCTATAACCTCGCGCGCAACGGCCGCGAGGCCATGGCGGAGACGGGCGGGACTTTTTCGATGCGCGTGGAAGGGGATGACGCCCATGTGGTGTTCCGCTTCTCCGACACGGGCCCTGGCCTGCCGGCCGCGATTCGCGGGCGGCTGTTCGAGCCGTTCGCCACTTGGGGCAAAAAACACGGAACCGGCTTGGGGCTGGCCATCGTGAAGAAGATCGTCGACGAGCACCGGGGCATCATCACAGCGGAGTCCGCTGCTGGACGGGGCACCACGTTCACGATCACGATTCCGACCGCCGACTGAAGGCGCGCCAGCACCGCCGCGCGAAGGACCTGATCGATGTCACTGCTACAGCTCTTCGAGCGGGGCGGCCCGCTGATGTGGGTGATCCTCGTGGCGTCGATCGTCGGCCTCGCGGCGTTCATCGAGCGGCTGTGGGCGCTGCGACGCTCGCGCATCCTGCCGATGCCGGTGCTCGAGAGCCTGCTCAAGCATCTGGACGTCGGCGACCGCGAGCGGGCCGCCCAGGTGTGCCGCGACCACCAGGCCTCGCTGTGCCGCATCGTCGAGGCGGGCCTGCGCCATCGCGGCGGCGGCCGGATGGTGGCGCGGGAGGCGATGGAGGAGACCGGCCGCGTCGAGGTGGCCCAGCTCGAGGTCGGCGTCGGCGCCTTGTCCACGGTGGCCGCCATCGCGCCGCTTTTGGGGCTGCTGGGCACGGTCACCGGCATGATCAAGGTCTTTCGCGACGTCGCGGACGTGCAAAACCCCGACATCGCCGTCTTGGCGCGGGGCATCTGGGAGGCGCTGCTCACCACCGGCGCCGGCCTGACGGTCGCCATCCCGATGTACGTCGCCTACCGCTTTATCGAGGGCCGCATCGGCCATCACGAGCGCGACCTGGAGGAGGCGAGCCTGGACGTGCTCGACCTGATCTGCCCGCCCGAGCCCATCTTTGAGGACGAGGCGTGAACTTCCGCAGCACCGGCGGGCGGCGCGGCCGCGTCGAGACCACCATCGACATCACCAGCCTGGTGGACGTGGTGTTTTTGCTGCTGATCTTTTTGCTGGTGACCACCACGTTCAAGCGCGAGGAGCACGCGTTCCCGGTGGAGCTCCCGACGTCGAGCGTGAAGCAGGTGACGATCACCACCGACAAGACGACGATCTTCATCACCAAAGACGGCGAGCTGCACCTGTTGACGGTCCCGGCGGACGCGGCGCCCGGCCACCCGGCGGGGGCTGGGGCGGCCAACAAGGTCACCGAAGAGGAGCTGAAGCAGCGCCTGGCCGAGCTGCACGAGCGGCGCCCCGACGCGCCGGTGGCCATCCGCGCCGAGCAGGAGACGCGCTACCAGAAGATGATCGACGTGGTGGCGCTGGTCGAGAGCGCCGGGTTTTCCAACCTGTTCTTCCCGTACGAGCTGGACGGCAGCGGCGGCGTCGCGCCTCAGCCGGCACCGGCACCGGCACCGGCACCGCCAGAGTGACCCGCCCCGCCGGCCCGGCGCGGCGTCAATTCGCCAGGGTTCGTATGGGAAATTTGGAGTCTGGAGGGCTCGGCCCTAAGCTGCGGCTCCGTCATCGTCTCCGGCTCGTCCCCACAGCGTCCAGGTCCGCATGTTCGAAGCCAAGAGCGCCATCGCCATACGCCGCGTGCTCATCGGCCTTCTGATCGCGGGCGTCATCGGGATCCTGGTGCTGCGCGTGGTCGACCCGGCCCGCACGGCCCGCGCCGAGATGCTGGAGCGCCAGCTCTCGCGCATGCAGACCGCGGACGGCGTGATGGTGCGAGACAACGCGCGTCTGGAGGCGAGGCTCGCCGGGCTGGAGGCGGGCCCGGACGGCTGGAAGGAGCTGGCGCGCCGGCAGCACGGGATGCTGGCCGCGGGCGAGGTCATCTTTCGCTTTCCGGTGGCTTCGCACTGAAGACCGCCGCCTGCTCGCGCAAGAGCAGGTCCCCGAGGCAGCTCGCGGTGCGGCGCTGGCGGCGCAAGCGGTTCGCGTCGTCGCGCGCCTCGCGGCAGGCCCAGGTGTTGGTGCCCGACTCCTCGCAGAGCCGCTCCTGAAGCAGGCTGCACGCGTTTCGGCCGCTGCCGCGCGGGGGCTCGCCGCCAGCGTCGATGAGCTCCTGGCGGCGATCCAGCACCGCCTGACAGCCGGTCTCCCACTCGGGCGAGCGGTCGGCCGGGAAGGCGCGCCGGGCCTCGGAACACTCCTCGCCGCTAGGCCCCAACGCCAAGCACGCCCGGTAGAGCAGGCGCTCGCAGGGCGGCATGGCCAGCTCATCGACGGCGTCCGCCTCATCGCCGTCGCTTTCGGCCGCTTTGGGCTCAGCGGGTGCGGCCACATGGACCACGGCCTCCGCGGCCGGCGGCGGGGGCGGCAGGACCTCGCTCGCCCAGCGCGCGACCTTGTCGTCAGCGCTCCGGCCGCACGCGCTCGCGAGCAACGCCACCGCGGCGACGCACGCCACGCCCCACGGGACTCGGGCGCCCGCCGACACCGCTCAGTGCGCGCCCGCGTTGGAGCGGGGCTGCGGCTTCGCGTTCCAGATGCGCAACGCCAAAAAGAGGCCCAAGGCCGCGACGGGGACCATCGCCACAGGCCACATCCACCAGCTCGCCGGGTCCGCCGCCGCCTCACCCTTGGGCAAGATCTGCCCGTAGATGATGGCCTGGGCCGCCGTCCCCAGGTAGACCAGCCCGTCGATGATGCCGACCGCGACGCCGACGTTGCGCTTGCCGCCGAAGTCCATGCTGGCGGTGCCCGAGAGCATGCCGTGGACGCCGATGATGCACAGCGACATGAACACCACGAGCCAACCGACCACCGGCGTCGTCAGGATGCCGACGAGCACCGCCGCGCCCGCCAACATGCCGGCGTAGAGGATCGCCGCGACCGGCCCGCGGCGGGACTGAAACACCCGATCGCTGATGATGCCGGCGAAGGTCCCGCCCAAAATCCCCGCGCAGCACAGCAGCATGCCCCAGCGCTTTGGCACGAAGGACTCCATGATGTGGGTCTCCTTCGCGAAGATGATGTACCACTGCATGATGGCGTTGCGCAGAAAGCCACTGCAGAACTCGATGGCCGCGATGGTCACGATGACGGGGTTGCGGAACATGCGCATGGCGACCGCGAAGACGCCGAGGCGCGGCCCGGTGTCACCCGACGACGCGTCGGCGGTGTCGAAGTCGAGCTGTCCGGCGTCGCCCGGGGTGTCGCGGACGAAGAAGAAGTCGAGGACCGCGAAGAAGAGCAGGATCGCCGCGGGGACGTAGAAGACCCACCAGAAGGGCTCCACCGCGCCTGGGGTGTGCGCGACGCTGGCGGACGCCGCGTCCACGATGATGCGGCCGCCGTCATAGGCGAAGTAGACGCCGAGCGAGATCAGCACGCCGAAGATGGCGCCAAAGACGCCGCGCTCCGACACATGAAACCAGGCGGCGTTGACCTTGACGATGGAGACCGCGCCGAAGCTCTGAAAGTACATGTTCAGCGCGTAGAGGATGCTGAAGGTCACCACGAGGTTGCCGGGCGAATACCGGCCGGTGAGGATCGCCCACACGGTCACGCCCATCAGGATGTTCATCGCCGCCGCGCCGACGGCCGCGATCATGATGGTCTTGCGGCCGCCGATGCGGTCGGTCAGCGGGCCGTTGATGAGAAACGAGACGCCGTAGACCAGCGTCCCCCAAAAGAAGATCGTGCCGAAGTCCTCCTTGGGCATCAGGCCGCCCAGGGCGTTCTTCGAGACCGTGAGGTTATAGCGCCCCATATAAAGGAAGGCGTAGGTCAGGCCCAGGGGCAGCCAGTTCATCACCCGGCGGCGGCGAAACGCGTCGGAGTGGCCGAGCTCGACCCGGGGCAGGCGGCCGATGACCAGGGCGACCACGATGAGCAGCAAGACGATGGGCTTCAGCTCGTCGTAGACCTTCTCGAGGGTGCTGATCTCGGCGACCTCGGCGGCCTCGGCGGCGAGGGCCGGCAGCGCGGTGGCGGCGACGCCGGCGAGCGCGGCCAGGAGCCGGCAGCCCAGTCGTGCCGCGCGAGCCAAGGGTTCAGGCGAACGTTCCACGGTGGCGATCCTTCCTTGCGGCGCGGAGCGTCGATGACCCCGGGGGCTCCCTGCCTACCGCGCGCTCCGGCGGACGGTCAACCGGCCGCGGGCTGAGCCAGGAGCCCGCGGAAATCCGGCACCCGGTGAAGCCCGGGGGCCAGCGGCGGCGCTCCCGGGGCGTGCGAGGTGTCCAGCAGGACGCAGACGGCCGCCGGGAACGCCTCGTAGAAGAGGTTACAGAGCCCCGGCTCGTTGTCGAAGGCCGCGACGACCTCGCCCGCCGAGCGCAGGTGCTCGACCACCGAGGCCTTGTAGACCGCGTCCGTCATCTTGAACTCGGGCTTCAGGATGATGCGCGTGTCGACGGTGCCCACGGGAAACCCGTCCCGCTGTAGCGTCTGCACCGTGCCCAGCAGCATGTTCGGCGCGTCGCGGCCGGTGAGATACGCCGGCACCACGCCCGCCTCGTAAAGCCGCGTCACGAACGCCACCGCGCCCGGGTTCGGCAGGTCGTGGATGACGTAGGCGTCGGTGAAGAAGCGGTCGAACCAGAAGCGCTCGATCTCCTCGATGAGCGCCTCGTCGGTCACGCCGAGCGAGCGCAGGGTGTCACTGACGCGGTACGCCATGTCTCCCCGCGCCAGGGTGTCCAGCCGCCCATAGAGCGCCGGGTGCTCGGTCGCGTGCAGGTGCGCGAACTCCTGCAGGATGCGCAGCGTACGCGGCGAGTTGTCGTAGAGGGTCCCGTCGAGGTCAAAGACCGCCAGCGCGTCCCGCCCCGCCGCCCGCGCCCGCCCCGCCGCCTCGATGATCCCCGCCACCAACGTCGCCTGACTCACCGGACCCTCCTCTGGGTCCGCGAGCCTTGCACGGGGCGCACGCAGCGGCAACCGCCCGCGAAAGGCGCCGACACTGGCGATCAGGCGCCGCGCTCTGCGATCAGATGCCCGCCTTCTGCTTTTTGCGCTCCAGGCTCTCGGAGTACGACGAGTTCTGCACCAGCTCCGACAGGCGACGCGTGTACTGCTCGACCAGGTCGGGCCGCGAGCGCCGGTTGGCGTCCTCGATCCAGTCGTACACCCGGCTCACGGCCAGCTCCGCGTTCACGAAGTGCTCGACCGCCTTGACCACCACGTTCACCGACGAGGCGCTCATGGACTTCGACGCGCTGCTGAACTGAAAGCGCCGCCCGCTCGAGTTCTGGACCTCGACGCGCACGTTGCCGATCACATCCGTCTTCGACGAGTTCGACGTCTGGCTGAAGTCGCCCTCGATGGTGAAGCCGGAGAAATGAATGTGATTCAGCGAGGAAAAATCACGGGAGAGCGTCTGTTTGAAGCCCGAGAAGAGCGCGTCGATCATGCCGACCCCGACGCCCTCCACCGCCTTGCCCTTGCCCTCGGTCGCGCCCTCGATGAGGCAGACGATCGTCGCTTTGCCCTCGCGGATGTCTTCGGTGAGCGTGTACCGCCGGACGGCCAGCGCCCTGTAGTCGTCACCGAGGACCTCGCGCACCAGATTTTCGAGTGATTGCTGGTCCATTTCCGCACCCCCCGGATGGTTGGTCGTGGTCGCGCTCCGCACCGGCGCGCGCCCTGCGCCTCACACTCGGAACAACGTGAGCATGAGCCGCTCGCTTCCGATGTCGCACAGAGGATGCGCCCCCGCGCCCGCCGCATCAAATCCCGAAGAGCCGGCGCTCCATCCCGAGGCGGTCCATCAGCGCGCGGAGATCGGGCGGGACCGGCGCCGACACGATGAGCGGCTCGTGGCGCACGGGGTGCTCGAGGCTGACCGAGAGCGCGTGCAGCGCCGGCCGCCCGATCGTATCCGAACGTCGACCGTAGAGCGGATCGCCCACGATCGGGTGGTCGGCCAGCGCCATCTGCGCCCGGATCTGGTGGCGGCGTCCGGTGTGCAGCCTCACGACGAGCAGGCTGCGCCCAGCCCCCTGCCCCACCCTCTCGAACTCGAGGCGCGCGTCCTGGCCCGCTTCCCGGCGCACGCTGCGGCGCGAGCCCTCGTCGAGCTGTAGCCGGTCTCGCAGCTCGCCGCGCTCGGGCGTCAGCCCCTCGACCACCGCGACGTAGCGCTTGTCGACGTCACGCCCCGCGAAGGCCTTGGTCAGCCGCGCCGCCGCCTTGGACGTGCGCGCCAACACCACGACGCCGCTCACGTTGCGGTCGATGCGGTGGACCAGCCCCACGTAAGCCTTCCCGGGCTTGTCGCCGGCGCGCCGGAGGTACTCCCGCGCGCGCTCGAGCAGGTTGTCGTCGCCCGCCTCAGCGCTCTGCGTCAAGAGCCCCGCGGGCTTGTCCAGCGCGAGCAGGTGGTTGTCCTCGAAGAGCACGGGCACGCCCCGAAGAGCTGTGCGCGCGCGAGCGGTAAGGTCGTCCATGGGCGGCACTCGAACACAGCCGGCGCGCCGCCTCAAGCCAGATGCGCCAGCGGCTTCAGCCCGCCCCGCCGCCCGCCCCCGCGCGCCCGCACGTCGCCCGAGACAGGCGTCCGCAATCGGCTACACCTGTGCGGATGAAGATTTTGACAGATCGATGGCGCGGGCGGACCATCCCACCGTCGCTGCGTCCCGGTGTGACCACACACCCGCCGGCGCGCGTGCGAGGGGAGTACTTCGATGACCATGGGCACACCGTCGGTGCGCATTGAGCGCGCGATCCATGAAGCACAGCAGGCCCGGGGCGCGGGCGAGCCGGCCGAGGCGCTCCCGCGCTTGGCGGCCGCGGTCGCGCTGGTCGGCAGCGGGCCGGTGCGGCGCGAGCTGGTGGTCGGGCTGCACCGCGAGCGGGCCCTGTGCGCGGTCGAGCTGCTGGACGCCGGCGGGGCGCGCGCGGCGCTGCTGTCGGCCATGGAGGCCGCCGGCCCCGACCCGGGCATGTCCGACCTCATCCGCTCGATGATGGCGACCTTGGACCTCATGGCCGGCGACCCCCGGCGCGCCCAGACCCAGCTCGGCGAGCGCGGCCGCGACCGGCGCGCGTCGCTGGTGGCGCAGGCCCGGCTGCACCTGCACCAGGGGGCGACCGGGCTCGCGGAGGCCAGCCTTCAGGCCTGCGAGCGCGCGCCCGGCGGTGGCTCGGAGCTGGACCCGCCGTCGGCGGCCCTGCGCGCCCTGGTCGCCGTCTGGGAGGGCCGCCCCGAGCAGGCCC
>CAZNZH010000248.1:0-7718 GCA_964577445.1 uncultured Myxococcales bacterium | reverse complement strand
GTCGCCGACACGACGAGCGACCTGCGTGACCTGACCTTCTTCATGTTCGTGCCGCGGGGCGACTAGCGAGCGCGAAGGGTGGAGCCCGGCGCGGGCCTCCGTCGGAGGGCGCGCCGGGCTCCGGGACGCGGCTAGAGAAGCGGCGGCGAGACCGAGAGCGCCTCGCTGGACTCGAACGCGATGACCACGCTGCACTGGGTGCAGGTCAGGATCAGGTCCAGCAGGCCGATGGCGCTGCAGAAGCTCGGCGGGTCGGGCTCAGCGCAGGCGGCGGTCAGGCCGTCCTTGATGGACTGCTTGGGCACCGAGCCGCAGATGCGGCCGTTGGTCATGGCGAACTCGCCGGACATGTCGCCCTTGATGGTGCCGTTTTGGATGTCGAGGTCGAGCACCAGCCCGTCGGTGATCGGGATGGCGAAGCCGATGCTCGCGGGGCCCGCCTTGAGCTTGCCGTTGCCGACGACCGTGCCCGAGACCGACACCTTCGGCACGCCGAACTCGTCGTAGGAGCTGTCCGAAGCGACCCAATCACAAGGAGCCTCGAGCTTGGCGCCGACGCCGCAGGTCGGGTCGGGCTGCACGTCCATGTCGTCGCCGATGAGCAGATCGAGCGTCGCGCTGCTCGTCGCGGTGCCGTCAAACCCGAGGAGCTCGAGCAGCAGCACGAGCGATCCCTTCTCGACGGTCTTCGCCAGCTCGGCGTTGCTGTCGACGCCGAAGGACGCCAGGGTGCCGAGCAGCCCGTTGATGTCGCCGTCTTTGCCGTCGACCTTGCCGTCGTTGTTGGCGTCGCAGGCGTAGTCGGCCGCGTTCTCGAGCAGCTCGACCAAGGTGACGTGGCTGTAGTAGCCGGAGCCCGGGGGCACGATGACGTCCGAACCGGTGTCCGGGGTGGTGTCGGCGCCGGTGTCAGGGACGAATACATCCGCGCCGGTGTCGGGGAGGAGGACGTCGGCGCCGGTGTCGACCAGCGTGTCTCCAACCGACGCGTCGGCGACCACGTCGCCAGGCATCGGTGCGTCAGTCATCGCGTCTGGGATCACGTCCACGAACCCGTCAAGCGGCGGTGTGGTGTCCGCGGTCGCGTCGGGTAGAGGATCCGTGTCCGACGTCGCGTCGGGGGTCACGGCCGAGTCTGTCAGCCCGGAGGCGTCCTCCCCCGCGCCGTCAGGCCCCGCGTCGCCGCCGGTCACCGAGTCGGTCGTGACGTCGGGCGAGGTCACGTCGCCGCCAGTCGATGTGGAGTCGTCGCACCCGACGGCGGTCAAGCTCGCCGTCAAAACCATGGCCAGTAGCACCCTGCGCATCACCATCTTCACCCCTCCTGCGGCGAAGCTGCCGCGCGCCGCCCCATGCAGCGGGCGCAGGGTAGCGCATCGACGCGCTCCGACAAAAGAGCAGATGCGAGCCATCGTCGCCGCATCGGTCAGCCGCGCTGGCTACTCGCCGCGCGAAGCCAGCCACCGGCGCGTGAAGCGCTCTTGGAGCAGGAGCTTGTCCTCGAACTGCTTGGCGATGAACTTCTCGACCAGGGCGCCGAACCCGAGGACATCCACCCGCACCTCCATGTCGGAGACGAGGTCGATGCCGGCGGCCGTGGGCACGGTGTGCTGCGAACCTCGGATGTGGATCTTGGTCGCCAGCTTCGCCGGGATGACGCGGTAGCTCCAGCGGCTCATCGCCGGGTCGAAGACGCCGTCGTCGGTGAACTGCTGGGCATCACCGAACAGCTTCTGGATGAAGGCGGGCGCGTCGAGGTGCGGGTGGGCCAGGAGCTGGCGGTGGTAGTGGCCGTCGTCGCCGGTCCAGGAGTCCAGGACCTCCACGGAGTCGCAGCCCAGCCCTTCGAGGTAGAGCGCCCGGGTGAACTCGGGGTCGAAGTATATGGATTTCCAGTAGATATCGGCGTCGGTCTCAAGGCCGAAGCGCGACGTGCTCCGCATGCTCGCCTCCGAATTGTGGCCAAACAGTGGCACGGTAAATGCGGGGCCGGCAACCGGGTTACGGGGCCGCCCGAGAGCGAGTAGGATCGGCGGCGGCGCGAAGGTGACGGGGAGGCGCGAGTGGAGGAGGCAGAGGCGTTTCGGCTCCAGGTGCGCGAGTGGCTCAGCGCCAACGCGCCGCGCTCGCTTTATGGGACGCGGCGGGGGCGCTTCGACGGGTTCTGGGGCGGCCGCAAGGCCCGCGGCGTGGACCCGGACCTGCTCCGTTGGCGCGACCGGATGGCCGAGCGGGGGTTCACCGCGCCCACGTGGCCCGTCGAGTACGGCGGCGGCGGGCTCTCGCGGGAACAGGCGCGGGCGCTGGACCAGGAGATGGCGCGGGCGGAGCTGCCGCCGGCGCTCGTCGGCTTCGGGCTGGCGATGATCGGCCCGACGCTGCTGGACTACGGCAGTGAAGCCCAGAAACGCGAGCATCTGCCGGCCATCGCGCGGGGCGAGATCCGGTGGTGTCAGGGGTACTCGGAGCCCCAGGCGGGATCGGACCTGGCGTCGCTGCGGACGCGCGCGGTGCGCGACGGGGACCACTTCGTCGTCGACGGTCAGAAGGTCTGGACCTCATACGCCGACCAGTCCGACTGGATCTTCTGCCTCGTGCGCACCAACCCGGGCGCAAAAAAGCAGGCGGGGATTACGTTTTTGCTGGTCGACATGGAGAGCCCGGGTGTGAGCGCGCGGCGCATCGCGCTGATCAGCGGCGCGTCGCCCTTCTGCGAGGTCTTTTTTGAGGGCGTGCGCGTGCCCGAGGCGAACGTGGTGGGCGAGGTCGACGCCGGGTGGACCGTCGCGAAGGCGCTGCTGGGGTATGAGCGGTCGATGATCGGCGAGGCCATCGGCGGGCAGCTCGCGGCGTCCGAGGCCCAGCTCGTCGAGGGCGCGCGGCGGCACCTCTGCGCGGGCGAGGGCAGGCTCCCCGACCCGACGCTGCGGGACGGCATCGTGCGCAACGCCATGGACGAGCGGGCCTTCGCGTTGACCATCGAGCGCGCGCGGCAAGGGGCGCAGAGCGGGCGGGCGCCGGGCGCTGAGAGCTCGATCATGAAGGTGGTGGGCAGCGAGCTGAAGCAGCGGCGGTGGGAGCTGGCGGTGCAGATCGCGGGGCCGGCGGGGCTCGGGTGGGAGGGCCCGGGCTTCGAGGCGGACGACCTCAGCGCGACGCGGGAGTGGCTGCGCTCGCGGGCCAACACCATCGAGGGGGGCACGTCGGAGATTCAGCTCGACATCCTGGCGCGGCGGGTGCTCGGGTTGCCGACCGGCAAGGCGGAGAAGGCATGAAGCTCATCCTCGACGAGGAGCAGGCGCTGTTGGCGAAGACGGCGCGGCAGTTCATGGAGGAGCGCTCGCCGGTGGCGCGGGTGCGCGAGCTGCGCGACTCGGCGGACGAGACGGGGTTCTCGAGGGCGCTCTGGGAGCGGATGGCGCGGCTGGGCTGGACCGGGCTGTGCGTGCCGGAGCGGTACGGCGGCTCGGGGCTGGGGCTCTCTGAGCTGGCGCTGGTGCTCGAGGCCGGCGGGCGGCATCTGTGCCCGGAGCCCTTCCTGTCGACGGTGGTGCTGGGGGGCGCGGCGCTGGCCGCGGCGGGCACCGAGGCGCAGAAGCGCGCGTGGCTCCCGCGCGTCGCCGACGGGACGGCCATCGTCAGCGTCGCGACCGATGAGGCCCACAGCCGCTACGACGTCTGCGCGGTCGAGACCTCCGCGGAGGCCGCGCGCGGCGACTTTCGGCTGACCGGCGACAAGACGCAGGTGCTGGACGGGCATGTGGCGGACCTGCTGATCGTCCCCGCGCGGACCGGCGGCGAGCGGGCAGATCGCGAGGGGATCACGCTCTTTTTGGTCGAGGCGGGCGCAGCGGGGCTCCGCGTCACGCGGCAGTCGCGGCTTGACGGCCGAAACGCGGCGCTGGTGGGGCTACGGGGCGTCACGGTGGGCCCCGACGCGGTGCTGGGCGAGGTGGGCGGCGGCGGCGTCATCCTCGAATCCCTGCGCGACCGGGCCGCGGCGGCGCTCTCGGCCGCGCTGCTGGGGCTCGCGAGCGCGGCGTACGACACCACCCCCGCCTACCACACAGAGCGCGTGCCGGTCGACGTGCCCATCGGCAGCTTTCAGGCGCTGCAGCACCGCGCCGCGCGGCTCTTCATCGAGCTGGAGCTGGCCCGCTCGGCCGTGCTCGCCGCCGCCCAGGCCGCCGACACGGACCCGGCCGCCTTTTCCGAGCTCGCCGCCCTGGCCAAGGCGCGCGCCAGCGACCTGGTGGTCCACGTCACCAACGAGGCCGTCCAGATGCACGGCGGCATCGGCATGACCGACGAGCTGGACATCGGCTTCTATATGAAGCGCGCCCGCGCGACCGTGGCCGCGTTTGGCGACGCAGCATTCTGGCGCGGACGGTGGGCCGACCTCCGCGGGTACTGAGCGAGTCCACGCTGATTTCTCGCCGCGGCCAAGATCGCGTGTTTATTTGGAACCAGCGCCACGGCTGGCGGGCCCCGGGGTAGCGAAATGGCTACATCCAAGGATGTCTGGACAATGCGACGCTGGCCCTTCGTCTGGCAGTTCACCGTGTACGTCGCCGGGCTGGTCTTCATCTCCGGGAGCGCGCTCGCTCTCGTGGGGTACTTCAGCATCGCTGACACGATGGTCAGCCGGCAAAACGAGTGGCTGCTCACGGCGCTGGACTCCAAGCGGGGGCTCATCGAGGCCTACTTCGCGCGCCAACATGAGCGGGCGGCGCTGGTCGCCAGCCGGACGCGACTTCGGGACCTGACCGCGGGCGTGCTGGACGGCACCGTGGCGCCGGAGGCCTTCCGAGAGGGGGCGACGCGCATCCTCGCCGACTCGATCCGCTCGGCCCCCGACATCCTGTCGGCGTCGGTGCTCGACCCCGCGGGGCGGGTCATCTGCTCGACGGACGCCGCCCTCGTGGGCGCCGATCTCTCCGGCCGCCCGGAGCGTGCCCGTGCGGTCACGGCGCCTTACCTCGGACACCCGGAGGCCACGGCTGATGGCCCCCGCATCTGGCTCGCCGCGCCCGCCCGGTCCAACTCCGGCCGCGACCTCGGCGCCATCTTCCTGCGACTCGATGCGCACCCGTTGCAGCGGCTGCTCTCGAACGTCTCGCCCAGCCGCAGCACCCACAAATTTCTGCTGGGCGCGACCACAGGGGCGACCAGCGAGTACCTGCTCAACAGCGACGCCGACGCCGGCCTGCGCTCACTGGACGTGGCGGAGCCCATGCAGCGCGGGCTGCACGGCGGTCGCGGCGTGGTCGAGGCCACGGGGCCCACGGGCGTGCCCGTGCTGGCCGCGTACGCCCCGCTCGCGCACGACGGGTGGGCGCTCGTCAGCCGCATCGACATCGCGGAGGCCAACGCGCCGGTGATCCGGCTCCGGCGCACGCTCTTGGCCACGCTCGCGGCGCTCCTGCTGGTTGGATTTCTGTCGGCGCGCTGGATCGCGCTGCGGCTGACCCGGCCGATCCTGGCCCTGCGCGACGCCGCGGTGGACATCTCGGCGGGCGACCTGACGCGACGCGCCAAGATCTGGCGGCACGACGAGGTGGGCGAGCTGGCGGAGTCCTTCAACGCCATGGCGGCGAAGGTGGCGGCGAACCACAGCGAGCTCGAGGCGCGGGTCAAGCTGCGCACGGCCGAGGCCGAGGAGGCGCGGGGCGTCGCCGAGCGAGCCAATCAGGCCAAGAGCGAGTTCTTGGCCAACATGAGCCACGAGATCCGCACGCCCATGCACGGGATCATCGGCCTGAGCGAAGTGCTCGACAGCACCGAGCTGAACGGCCAGCAGCGCGATTGGCTGGCGAGCATCCGGCACTCCGCCGACACGCTGCGGCGCCTGCTCGACGACATCCTGGACTCGTCGAAGATCGAGGCCGGCAAGCTGACCTTGGAGCATGTGGAGTTTCGCCTGCACGACACCCTGGCCGCGACGATGCAGGCGATGTCTGTTCGCGCCGCCGAAAAGGGCCTGGAGCTGGCGCTGGACATACCGCCGGAGCTGCCCGATGCCGTGGTCGGTGACCCCGGGCGGCTGAGCCAGGTCATCGTGAACCTCGTCGGCAACGCGCTGAAATTCACGACCCACGGGGAGGTGGTCGTCAGCGCGCGCGCCCTGCCCGCGGCGGGAGAGTCGCTCAAGTTCGAGGTCAGCGTGGCCGACACGGGCGTGGGGATCCCGGCGGACCGGCTCGAGCTGATCTTCGCGCCCTTTCAGCAGGCCGACCCGGCGACGACCCGCGAGTACGGCGGGACCGGGCTCGGCCTGTCGATCAGCCGGCAGCTCGTCGAGTTGATGGGCGGCCACCTGTCCGCCGAGAGCGCGGTCGGCGTCGGGAGCCGGTTCACGTTCACGGTGGTGCTGGGCCGCGGGCGCGGGCCCGAGCGCGCGGACCGCGGCCTCGCCGTGCGGCTGGAGGGCCTGCGCGTGCTGGTCGTCGATGACAACCAGACCAACCGCACCATCCTGGCCCGGGTGCTCGAGAGCTGGCGCATGGCCGCGGTCGCCGTGGACGGCCCCACCGCCGCGATCCGCGAGGTGAACCGCGCCCGCGACGAGGGCCGCGATTTCCAGTTGATCCTGCTGGACTATGCCATGCCGGCGATGGACGGACTGGAGCTGGCGCGGGCCCTGCGCGGGATGATGGGCGAGCGGAGCGCGCCGATGGTGCTGCTGTCCTCGATGGGGCCGCCCGCGGGGCTCGAGCTCGACGCCCGGCACGGCATCGCGCGCTGCCTGACCAAGCCCATCCGCCAGTCGTCGCTCTTGGACGCCATCTCGACCGCGCTCCGCTTCGACGACGGCGCGCCGACCGAGGGCAAGCGGGAGGCGCCCCGCCGCGAGGGTGGTCACGCGCCGGCCATGGACGTCCTCCTGGTCGACGACGGCGACGTCAACCGCAAGGTCGCCGAGTCGATCCTCGCGGCCAACGGGCACCGGGTGACGAGCGCGGTCGACGGCAAGGAGGCCACGGCCATCGCGACCGAGCGGCGCTTCGACATCATCTTGATGGACGTGCAGATGCCCGAGATGGACGGCTTCGAGGCGACGCGCAGGATTCGGCAGGCGGCGGCAGGCGCGGCGCGCCGCGTCCCCATCGTCGCGATGACCGCCTACGCCATGGCGGGCGACCGCGATCGATGCCTGGCGGCCGGGATGGACGGCTACCTCGCGAAGCCCTTCCGCGCGGCCGAGCTGATCCGGGTGCTCGACGAGACGTGGGCAGCGGCGCATACAGAGAGTGAGACGGATTCCAGGTGGCAGACGCGAGGTGCCCAAGTGGATGGTGAGGATGTGGCCGATCTGGCCGCCGCCGCGGAGTCGATCGGGCTGTCGATGGAGTCGATGACCCGCGTCGCCCGCAGCTTCGTGCGCGACACGCCGGCGCGGGTCGACGCCATCGGCGCTTCGCTGCAGGCCGGAGATGCCGCCGGGGTCCAGTTGGCCGCGCACTCGGCCAAGTCATCGCTGCTCTTCTTCGGCGCCGAGATCGCCGCAGCGCTGGCCGAGCGATTGGAGGCCATGAGCTCACGCGGCGAGCTCGACGGCGCCGAGGCGCTGCACACCGAGCTCGCCTGGCGGGTGAGCAAGCTCATGGACGGCTACCGCGTGCTGCTCCCCGATGAGCCGCGTTAGCTAGTACCTCAGGCCCCCAGTTCGTTCCGGGATGCCGAAGAGCCATCGGCGCCGAGGTCGGTGGCTGGCCTAC
>CAZNZH010000247.1:0-7757 GCA_964577445.1 uncultured Myxococcales bacterium | reverse complement strand
AAGACGAGCCGGGCGGCCCGATCTTTGGCGTCGAGGCGCTGGGCGAGGGCGGCTTCGTGCTGCGATTTGGCGATCCCGGGCCCGATCTCGGGCGGGTGCGCCCGGGGCAGCGCGTGTGGGTGAGCGGCGACCCCCAGGCGGTCGCGCGGGCCGAGAAGATGGTGCGCGGGGCGGCGCCGACGGGGCGCGTGCCCGTGCGCTTGGTCGTCGGCGGCCGGGCCGGGGAGCCGCTCAGAGCGACGCTGTGGGCGGGCGGCTCGCAGGTCTCGGGCCAGACCGACGCGCTCCTCGAGCCTGCACGCGGGGGCGGCGGCGGCCTCGACGAGGCGCTGCTGGCCGATAAGCTCGGGGCCTTCGGCGGCACGCCCTTCCGGCTCGACGGGATCGACCGGGCGGGGCTGGACGGCGGCCTCTACGCGGCGGCGTCATCTCTGAAATCGCTGCGGCGCACACTGGTACAACTGCTCGTTCTAGAGCGCGATTCTGCACGAACGCGTGCAGTGCAACCACCCGGCACCGTCGCTCGGGTGCGCGCCGCGTTGGGCGGTGCGCTGCGCCCGGCGCGCGTCGGGTTCGACGACGCCACCCTGGTCGCGCTCTGCCGCACGCCAGCGCAGCTCGAGGCCGCGATCGCCGCCGGGCTGCGCGAGGTCGAGCTGGACTGGATGGAGCTGGTGGGCCTGCGCAAGGCCACAGCCCGAGCGCGGGAGGCGGGCCTGCGGGTCGTGCTGGCGACGACGCGGGTCCAAAAGCCCGGCGAGGAGGGCTTCGGCAAGCCGCTGGAGGCCCTGGCACCCGACGGCGTGCTGCTGCGCCACTGGGCCGCACTCGAGCATCTGCGCGCCCTGGAGGCCCCGCCGGTGCTGCACGGCGACTTCAGCCTGAACGTCACCAACAGCCTCACGGCGCTGTACCTGCTGGGCCTCGGCCTCGACACCTTCACGGTCAGCCACGATCTCGACGAGAGGCAGCTCAGCGCGCTGCTCGCCGCCGTGCCCGCCGAGCGCGCCGCCGTGGTCGTCCACCACCACATCCCCACCTTCCACACCGAGCACTGCGTCTACGCCCACGTCCTCAGCGACGGCCGCGACGCCAAGACCTGCGGCCTCCCCTGCGCGAGCCACGCGCTGTCCCTGGTCGACCCCAAGGGCCTGGCGCACCCGGTCATCACCGACGTCGGCTGCCGCAACACCGTGTTCGAGGCGCGCGCCCAGAGCGCTGCGTCCCTGGTCCCCTCGCTCATCGCCCGCGGCGTGCGACGATTTCGGGTCGAGCTGGTGCGCGAGACGGGCGACGAGACCCGCACGGTGCTCGACGCCTACTCCGACCTGGTCGCCGGGCGCATCTCAGCGCGCGCCTGCGTCGAGCGCGCCGGCGTCCACGAGCAGTTCGGCGTGGTGCGCGGCGTCGCCCGCTCCATGGCGGAGTCGGCCTGACCGGGACCGCCCCGGCGCGCGCTGGCGACGAGACAGGCCGGCATTACAGCGGCGTCACGCCGGATCTTGTCCCCTCAACCGACGAACCCGTAATCTCCCAAGCATGAAAGAGCAGCAGGATCGGTGGACTCAAGACCTGCGCGCCACGGTGCTCGAGGGCCCGGGCGTGACCTCGGCCGCGCTGCGCAGGCGCATCCTGGCGCGGGGCGCCGGTGACGGGGGCGCGGGCGGCGACAGGGAGGGGCTGTCGAGCGCGGTGGCCCAGTACGTCGACCGGATACGCGACGCGGCCCACCAGATGGACGACCGAGATCTCGGGCGGCTCCGCGACGATGGATACGACGACGACGGGGTCTTCGAGGTGACCGTCGCGGCCGCCGTCGGCGCCGGGCTCGCGCGCCTTGAGCGGGTGCGCGCGCTGCTCCGCGCCGAGGGGTCGCGGTGAGGTTGAACGACCCCGCGGCCGGGCAGCGCATCGGGAACCGCTGGAAGCTGCGCGTCATCGGGCTGGTGCTCGGCGAGCGGGCGCCGGACGTCTTGCAGTTGCTGCACTACCGCGCCGACCGCTTCGGCCGGCCCTTCTCGGCGTGGACGCACGAGGCGCTCTGCGGCTCGGTGGGGCGCTGGAGCCGCGGCGAGCGCGAGCTGATGGCGGCCTACGTCTCGTCGCTCAATCACTGCCTCTTCTGACTGCGCTCACACGGCGCGGTCGCGTCGAAGCTGCTGGGTGACGCGCTGGTCGAGCGAGCGCTGTTGGACTACCGGGACGCGGGCTTGGCGCCGCCGCTGGTCGCGATCCTCGGGTTCATCGAGAAGCTCAGCCTGCACCCCGACGCGCTGGGCTTGGACGACATCCAGGCCTTGCGAGACGCGGGCCTCGACGACGACGACATCGACTCGGCAGCGCAGGTCGCGGCCATCTTTCACACCATCAACCGCATCGCCCACGCGCTGGGGTTTGCGCCGCAGAGCGACCGCAGCTTGGCGCGCTCGACGACCGCGCTGATCAAGGCGGGCTATCGCCTCTGACGCGCGCCGCGTCGCGTTCACAGGGTGTGCCCATTTTCGGGCCGGGCGGGGTACAAGCGACGTGTTTTCGGGCACTTACGAGCGGCGGCGCCTGCCGTGCGCAGGTGACCGACGCGCGGAAGCTCCTGAGAGCTGGCTGGTCTCGCGGCGGCCGATCCGTTAAAGGGTGACCCTGATAGGAGGCCACGGCGTGATTCAGAATCTCAAGCTGGTGTTCGTGGCGGCGGCGCTGGCGGTGGCTGCCGGATGTGGGGACGAGGCGGCCAAGGTGGTCATCGACGGCGGCGGCGACCTGCGCGCCGACGGGGCCACGGAGATCGACGCGGGCCTCCCGCCCGACGCCGACGTCCAGCCCGATACCGGCGTCCAGCCCGATACGGGCCTCCGGCCCGACGCCGACGCCCAGCCTGACGCCGACGTCCCGCCTGACTCCGACACCGCCAGCGACTCGGCCACGGACGCCGGACCGGACGTCCCGCCCGACGCCACCCCGGAAGACACCGCCCCGCAAGACACCACCCCACCCGACGCCAGCCCCGCGCTGTGCCACGCCACGCCTCGCCCCGCCGACGCGCCGCGCACCGTCGTCTACGCCCTGCCCTACGCCGCCAGCGGCGCCAAATCGCCGACCTGGGCCAGCGGCGTCCTCACCGCCGACGCCACGCTGACCCTGACCCCCGGCAGCTTCACCATGGGCCGCGCGGTCACTGGCCACGTCCGCTTCACCCCCGACGGCGCCCTCGGCTTCGTCGCGCAGGAAGACGGCAGCGTGGGCGTGCTCCGCGTCGCGCCCGACGGCTCCGTCAGCCCGCTCATCGCCGCGCTGACAGGCGACTTCTACGCCGACGACGTCGCCATCCACCCCGACGGCGACCGCGGCTTCATCGTCCACGGCGGCTTCCCCGAGCACGGCGGCGGCCTCTACCCCTTCACCATCGGCTGCGACGACTCCATCACCGTCGGCCCGCGCGTGCTGACCACCAAGCTCTTGCACGGCTTCGCCTACCTGCCCGGCGACCCGTCCCTCGCCGCCGCCGTCGCCCGCGAGCTGCCCGGCGCGCCACCGGGCGAGGAGGCCCACCTCCTGGACCTCGGCCCACCCATCGCGCGCCTCGGCGGCGCACCGACCTTCGACGACCTCGACGCCCAGGTCTCCGTCGCGACGCTCGCGCCCGGCGGAGCTCACTTTTTCATAGGCGACATCAGCGAATTCAGCGGCCTGCCCAACCGCATCGCCGTCATCGACCTCACCGGCGCGACGCCCAAGCGCGTGCAGACCCTCAGCCCCATCCTCGACCCCTTCGACCTCGTGCCGGCACCCGACGGCGACGCGCTCCTGGTGGTCAGCGGCTACGGCAACGCCCTGCTGCCCTTCGCCTACGACCCGGTCAGCCCCGAGCCGCTGGGCGCTCAAGGCCCCTCGGTCACCGCGTCGCTGCCCGGGCACGCTGTACTGGTCTCGCGCGGCCAAGGGCGCGGCGTCGTCTTGGTCAGCGAGATCAACGGCATCCGGCTGGTCCGCTTCGCCGGCGGGGCCAAGCTCGACAGCCTCGGCCTGGTCAGCACCGGCGGCGGGACGGGCAACCTACCGGGAGCGATCGGCGTACAGCCCTGACGCCGATGCCCGCCGCCTCGCGGTGAGCGCCAGCGCCACCAGCAGCCCCAGCCACCACGCGGCGCGCCCGTCGCCGCCACCCGCGCACCCGCCGCCGCCGCTGGCCTGACCCGCGACCTCCGCCCCCGCATCCGCGCCCGGCTCCGCGTCGCCTGCGGCGTCCAGCGCCTCGACCTGCTCCGAGGCCGCCTCCGCCCCGGGCTCGTCGACGACCTCCGGCCCCACCTCCTCGGCCAGCTCCGGCCCCTCGTCCACCACCACCGGGACCTGCGGCCCCTCGAGGTCCAGCAGCGGCAGCTCGCCCAGGTCCGGACACAGCGCCGCGCTCACGTCGTCGCACGGCGCCTGAAACTCAAACACGACGGGCGCCTCGAGCGTCGTCCCATCGACCAGCGCCACCCCCGGCGCCACCATCACCGTGTACCACCCGCCCGGCTCGAGCCCCGCCGCCGGCAAGAGCCGCATCACCCGCGACCACCCGTCCGGCCCGCCCCAGCGCGTGCTCTTCAGCTCAAAAGGCGCCGGCACCCCGTCCGCGTTCGTCAGGGTGACCGTCGCCTCCATCGCCCTCATCCCGATGCCGAACACCAGCGTTATCCACGAGTCCGGCCCGCCGGGCAGCAGCCCCAGCAGGCGCCGCGGCGGCTCCGGGTAGCGCCCGACCACCAGCTCGCCCGCCCCGAGCTCCCCGTGCAGTCGCGCCCAGATCGCCTGCTGATAAGCCATGGTCGGCGGGATCTCCGAGCGGATGCTGCCCGGGATGTCGGGGTCCATATAATGGTCGCGCGTCCACGGGATGACGTCCTCGTACTGATGCCCCAGCGACGTCGCGATCTCCAAGGCCTGCTCGCTCAGATAGAAGAGCTCCAGCAGCCCCACGGAGGTCTCGATGACCTCAGCGGTGATGTCGTCGCCCAACACCTTGTAGAGCTCGAGCAGGGTGTCGAGGGGGAGCCAGCGCGACGGCAGAAATCGCAAGCGCCCGTCCAGCGCCAAGAAGCCGTCGGTCCCCGGGTCGGCCGACTCCTGCTCGTGCTGGTCGTGGGCGTCGACCTGAAAGAGAAAGAGCGAGTCGAAGATCTCGTCCTGCATCCCGTGGGACGCGCAGCCCATGAGGAAGGCCACGCGCTCTCGCGACTCGAGGGTGGTCCAGGGCGGCGGGTCGTTGGCGCGGATCCAGGCGATGAAGTCCTGAATGAAGGGCTCCCAGTGCGTGTGCTCTGAGTAGGCGCGGGCGCGGTCTTTGATCGCTCCCGCCTGGGGCCAGTAGCCCGAATCCGTGAACGCCGCGCCGAAGAGCGCAGCGTTCATCACCTCGGGATCATTGAAGAATTCACGAAGCTCACCCGCGGTCTGGTTCTCCAGCGCCCAGCCGGTGACGTGCATGTGGCCCTGGATGCCGTGGGCCTGGGCCGGCGCGGTGGCCAGCGGCCCGGCCAGCGCCGCGGCGACCAGCGCGACGGTGGCCGCGTTGCGGAGGCGGCGGGCGCGCGCGATGACGAGCAGCGCCAAGGCGAGCCAGAGCGAGAGCGTGTCCGGCGCCGTGCCGCCCGCGCACCCCGACGACGACGCGGCGTCGCGCACCTCGAAGGCGTCGGGCAGCGAGACCTCGACGTCGCCCAAGCGCACGTAGAGCGTGTAGACCCGCGGGGTGATGCCGGCGGGGATGACGGCGATCGCGCGGGTCGGGGTCTGAACCCCCACGGTCTGTAGGGCGTGGGGGCCGATGCGGGCGCTCATGCCGGGCACGAAGCCCGCGCCCTCGAGCGCGACCGCCGTGGTGGCGTTGTTGGCGCCGGACCCGGGGCTGATGCGGTCGATGCGGAGCGCGCCCGTGGGCGGCGTGGCGTCGGTGCCGGCGTCCACCGCGTCCAGGGCGGGCCCGATCTCTTCGGTCGGGGCGGAGTCGGGCTGGATCTCGGGCGCCGCGTCCGGGGTGGTGTCGGCGGCGGCGTCCGGCGCTGCGTCGGGGGCTGCGTCAGGGTCGGGGTCGGGGTCGGGGACACCACAGCCCGAGATCGGGACATGCTGACACTGCCCCTTGATGCACCAGTCGGTCGTGCACGGGTCCGCGTCGTCGCAGTCCGGCGGCGAGCAGCCCACCGGGCCGCCGCCCGCGGTGACCACCTCCATGATGAAGTCGTCCGATGGCGGGTAGGCCTCCTCCAGCGGGAGCCAGACCGTGTCAGGGGCAGGGGGCGCGATGCGACGATAGACGAAGTTCACGCCGGGGGTGACCGCCGCGTCGGAGTAGATGCGACCGTAGCCGCCGATCGCGAAGGGTGCGTTGAAGAGGCAGGCCCTGTCCTCGGGCTCAAGGCCGATACGAAAGGGGCCGTCGGCGACGATCGGCCCGGCGCCGAACGAGCTCAGATCGACGGACTGGATCGCTGTCGTTTCGTATAGTTCCAAGGCCTTGCCGCTGATCTTCGAGTCGTAGAGCAGGCTGCCGGGCTCGACGTCACCGAGGGGGTCGTTGTAGATGACGACGTTCCAACTCGAGCACTCCGGGCCAGGACCGCCGGTGCCGTTTTCGCCCAGGAAGAACCTGAACTCCGTGAGGGTGACCGGGTAGGACGGCGCCTCGAAGCGGACGGCGTAGACCTCGGGCTTTCGGGTGTCTATCTGGTCGGCGACGGCCAGGGTCCCCGACACGAAGTCGTGGTGTTTGAGGACGGCGGACCCCGCGGGGGGCGCGGCGGCGAGCAGCACGAGGGCGGCGAGCGGGACGGGAACCGGACATCGCATCGAGGAGGCCTCCGTGGCGTGGCGCGGCGAGCAGCCCTATTCGGCGTCGTGGGTGCGGCTGGCTTGGGCTTGGGCCCACAGCCGCTCGTCGGCGTCGGCGAAGCGGCGGCACACCTCGCGGGCGAGGTTCATCACCAGCATGGCGAACTGGGCGGGGTTGCGCTCGTAGAGCAGCGCGATGTCGGCGTTGGAGATGGTCAGCGCGGATGAGCGCCCGACCGCGATGGCCGAGGCGCTGCGCGGCATGATCGAGAGGACCGCCATCTCGCCGAAGCAGTCGCCGGGGCCGAGCAGGCGCAGCGTCATCTCCCCGCCGTTGAACTGCTTGCGCACGTCGACGCGGCCCTCTTCCAAGATGAAGACCGTCGTGCCGGCCTCACCCTGGCGAAAGAAGGGCTCGCCCGGCTCGACCACGACCTCGCGGGCGTGGTCGAGCAGGAACTCCAGGGTGTCAGGGGTCAGCCCGGCGAATGTGGGCACGCGCTCGAGGATGGCGGGGTCTCGGATCATCGGTGCCTAGACTATCGAGTGGACGACGTCGAGGCTACCCGAGCCGCGCGGTCACGAGCGCGCGCTGGCGGCGGCGGAGCAGCGCCAAGCCGAGCAGGACCGCGGCCACCGGCGCTGCGCCGCCCCACGGCTCGCCAGCGCCGCCACAGCCTGTGGGGCCGGGGCCCGCGCTGGCCATGGCGGGCGCCTCGGAGGCGTAGGCCTCGCGATCGGTCTGGCCGTCCTGGGCGGCGTCGTCGGTCCCCGCGCCGGGCCCGTCAAACCCTTGGGTCGCGAGGAGCAGCGAGCTGGATGCGTTTGAACCGCTGACGAAGGGCGACAACTGGATGATGCCCCACGCCGACGGCTGCGCGTAGCTGGCCAGCCCCGCCCAGTCCGACGTCTCGACCGCGCTGGCCGTGGCGTCGTTGAGCGCGAAG
>CAZNZH010000246.1:0-7768 GCA_964577445.1 uncultured Myxococcales bacterium | reverse complement strand
CGCGAAGACCGAGGCCCGTGAGCGTCGTCGACGCCACTCACCGCCGCGTCGGGATCGATACGGCGCCCCTCATCTACTTCCTTGAGGGCGGTAGCCCACGCGCGGCCGCGGTACGGAGCGTTCTCGCCGCGGCAAACGCGGGCGACTTCGAACTGACGGTGTCCGCCGTCACCGAGGCCGAGCTCCTCGTCGGACCCCTCCGGCGCGGCGACCCCGCGACCGCCGATCCAATTCACGCGCTGCTGAACGGCTCCATCAACTTGCGCGTCGTTCCGATCTCCCGTCCGATCGCTCGCTTGGCCGCCGAGCTCCGCGCTCGGTTCGCGCTACGCCTCGCCGATGCCCTCGTCGCTGCCACGGCCCTGGACTCCGGTTGCACGGCGCTGCTGAGCAACGACCGAGCCTTCGCCCGGCTCGCAGACCGCATCGAGTACATTCACTTGGACGATCAGCTAGAGAGCTGACCCACAGACCTCCCGTCGCGCCTGCTTGGCCGCGCGGCGTATGGGGGCGTTGCACCCGCTCACGCCGTGCCGGGGAACTTGAGCCAGGGCTCGGTGTCGGACGGCCATCGCTTCAGGCTCGCTCCGCGCTGCGACGCGGGAGGGGATTTTCTCGATGACTCGACTCATCGCGCCGGTTGTCTGCGTCTTGTCTCTGACCCTCGGATTCGCCCTGGCGGCTCTGGCCGATTCCCCTGATGACACCTCAGGATCTCGGGCGTCGCTCATCGAAAAGCCCGAGGACATCTCGCGGGTTTTGCGCCTCGTCGGCGACCCCGCGCCTGATGTGACGGCCGCGCCCGACGCGCCCGAGATCGGCCCCATCGTCCCGGTCTTCACCAACCCGGGCGAGCTGCCGCGCCTCCGCATTGAGCACGACGGCGCGACCTACGAGCTGCCGCTTCGCCACACCGACGTCGCCGCCGAGGTCATCGGCTTCGCGGCCGGCGTCACGGTGACCCAGCGCTACGCCAACCCCTTCGCCTTCCCCATCGAAGCCATCTACGTCTTTCCGCTGCCCGAAAACTCCGCCGTCGACGCCATGCGCATCGTCATCGGCGAGCGGGTGATTCAGGGCGAGGTCCGTAAACGCAAGGACGCGCGGCGCATCTACGAGGAGGCCAAGGCCGCCGGCCACACCGCGGCGCTGCTCGAGGAGGAGCGCCCGAACATCTTCACGCAGTCCGTCGCCAATATCGCGCCCGGCACCGATATCGAGGTGGTCATCCACTATGTGCAGACCCTGACCTACGACGCCGGCTCTACCGAGTTCGTGTTCCCGATGGTGGTCGGCCCGCGCTTCATCCCCGGCGCAACCCTCGGCAACGACGTCGGCGCGGGCCGCCTCGCCGACACCGACGAGGTCCCCGACGCCTCGCGCATCTCGCCGCCCATCGCCGGCCGCGGCATGCGCGCCGGCCAGGACATCTCGCTGCGGCTGACCCTCGACGCCGCCTTCGACGTGACCGACTTCGACGCCCCCACCCACCGCGTCGACACCGTCCAGCACGACGGCAGCCTGCGCGTCACCCTGGCCGAGCAGGACTCCATCCCCAACCGCGACTTCGTCTTCCGCTTCCGCACCAGCGCGACAACCCCAAAGGCCGCGCTCATGGCCCACAAGGGCGCCCGCGGCGGCGGCACCTTCGCGCTGATGGTGCAGCCGCCCGAGCTCGACGTCGAAGCGCTGGTCGGTCGCCGCGAGATGATCTTCGTCGTCGACAGCTCCGGCTCGATGTCGGGAGTGCCGCTCGCACTCGCCAAAGAGGCAGTCCGCGCCTCGCTAAATCGCCTGCGCCCCGTCGACACCTTCAACGTCATCACCTTCGCCGGGACCGCCGCCCGCGCGTTCCCCAGGTCGCGCCCCGCCGACGACGCCAGCATCCGCCAGGCGCTCCGCTTCATCGAGGCCGCCCAGGCCGGCGGCGGCACGGTGCTCGCCAACGCCATCGACGTCGCGCTCGAGCCCACGGTCGAGCCGGGCCGCAACCGCGTCGTCCTCTTCCTCACCGACGGCTACGTCGGCAACGACGAGGCGCTCTTCGGCCAAGCGGAGCGCCTCGTCTCCGCGATGAGAGAGCGCGGCCAACGCGCCCGCGTCATGGCGCTGGGCACCGGCTCCTCGGTCAACCGCCACCTGCTCGACGGGCTCAGCCGCGCGGGTGACGGCGCCGCCGTCTACGTCACGGCGCGCGAGCAGCCGACCGCGGCCGTCGACACCTTCTTTCGCCTCGTCGACCACCCGGTCATGACCGACATCACCATCGACTGGGGCGGCCTGGCCGTGACCGACGCCGAGCCCAGCCGCGTGCCGGATCTTTTTGCCAGTCGTCCGCTGACTATTTTGGGCCGCTACCGCCGCGCCGGCTCCGCCACGGTGGTCCTGCGCGGCACCGCCGGCGGGCAGCCCGTCGAGGTCCGCACCAAGGTGACTCTGCCAGCCCGCGCCGAAGAACACGCCATGCTGAACCCGCTGTGGGCCCGCGCCCGCATCGAGAGCCTCGAGCGCGACCTCTGGCACAAGGCCGACAAGGGCGCCGTCCGCGAAATCACGAGGCTGGGCCTCGACTTCAGCATCGTCACCCCCTGGACCAGCTTCGTCGCCGTCGACCGCTCGACCACCGTCAGCGGGCGCGCGCGCACCATCGTGCAGCCGGTCGACGCGCCTGAAGCCGTGGATCCGGTCATGGCGGCCCCGGAGCAGTTCGTCTCGGGCAACGGTCGCGGCGGGGGAGGCGTCGGCTACGGCTCCGGGATGGGCCGCATCCTGCAAGCGAAGCCCATCCGCGGCCGGGGCGTCTTACTCGGGAGCCCCGGCGCTGCGAAGACCGAGACCACGGCCGCTGAGGAGCCCGCCCCGCTGAAGACCGTCGAGTCGGGGGCGGGGGCCGAGCAGGCTACGCCGGGCGACGCCAAAGACCTCGCCGGCTACGCCCCGTCCGAGGCCATCAGGCAGGTCTTTCGCAGACACGCCAGCGCCTTCCGCCAAGCCTACCTCGACCGCGCAGCCGCCGCCCCGGGCCTCGCCGGACGGCTGGTCCTCGAGTGGGTCATCGCCAAAGACGGCACCGTGGCATCCGCGAAGGTCGTCGAAGACACCGTCGGCGACCCGCGGCTCGCGGCCGATCTCGTCGCCATCGCCCTGAAGATGCGCTTCGACCCGCCCGCCGGCGAGGCCCCGACCCGCGTCCGTATGCCGCTGCGCTTCGACTCCGCGACCGAGCCGTGACGCGAGTCCAAGCCCGAGATCCTTTCTGTCCCCCGCCCGTCCCACGCCGTCATCCCGCGAGTCACCGCCTCACCGATGGAGGAACCGTCATGTCCAAGCCGCCCGTCCACCTCGCCCTCGCCCTGCTGCTGGCCGCCTGCGCTCAGCCCGGGCCCTCGACACCCGAGCCGTCTGGCCGCCAAGCCGGCGCCCTCGCCCAGCTCGCCCTGGCCCAACCGGCCGACCCGCCGCCCATCCAGACCCCCGCCGACATCGCCCGCGTCCTCAAGCGCGCCGGCCAGGGCGCCCCCACCGGCATCCCCATCGCGCCCCCCGCCCTCATCGCCGCCGCCGCCCAGGTCCACACCGACCCCGGCGACATCCCGCGCCTCCGCATCACCCACGAGGGCGCCCAGTACGACCTCCCGCTGCGCAAAACCGACGTCCGCGCCGACGTCTCTGGCTTCGCGGCCCGCGTCTCGGTCGTCCAGCGCTACGAAAACCCCTTCGCCTTCCCCATCGAGGCCGTCTACGTCTTCCCGCTGCCCGAAAACTCCGCCGTCGACGCCATGCGGATGGTCATCGGCCAGCGCGTCATCGAGGCCGAGATCAAGCCCCGCGCCACCGCCCGCCGCATCTACGAGGAGGCCAAGACCGCCGGCCACACCGCCGCCCTCCTTGAGCAAGAGCGCCCCAACGTCTTCACCCAATCCGTCGCCAACATCGCCCCCGGCACCGCCATCGAGGTCGAGCTCGCCTACGTCCAGACCCTCGCCTACGACGCCGGCAGCTACGAGTTCGTCTTCCCCATGGTCGTCGGCCCCCGCTTCATGCCCGGCGCCCCCATCGGCGACGCCCCGACCGGCACCGGCGCCGCCCCCGACACCGCCCAGGTCCCCGACGCCTCGCGCATCTCGCCGCCGATCGTCGGCCGCGGCCTGCGCACCGGCGCCGACATCTCCATCACCCTGATCCTCGACGCCGGCCTGCCCGTCGTCGACTACGCGACCCCCACCCACGACGTCGACGTCACCGAAAATGACGGCAGTCTCACGGTCACCCTCGCCAAAGACGGCGAGATCCCCAACCGCGACTTCGTCTTCCGCTACGCCGTCGACGGCCCCGCGCTGCAAGCCGCCGTCATGGCGCACAAGGTCGGCCAGGCCGGCACCTTCGCGATGATGCTCCAGCCCCCGCGCCTGGACATCGAGGCCCTGGTCGGCCGCCGCGAGATGATCTTCGTCGTCGACAGCTCCGGCTCCATGTCCGGCGAGCCCCTCGCCATGGCCAAAGAGGCCGTCCGCGCCTCGCTGCTTCGCCTGCGTCCGGTCGACACCTTCAACGTCATCACCTTCGCCGGCGACACCGCCCGCGCGTTTCAGCGGTCGGTACCTGCCGATCAGGCCCGCATCGCCGAGGCCTTGCGCTTCCTCGACGCAGCCCAAGCGGGCGGCGGCACCATCATGAGCGCGGGCGTCGACGAGGCCCTCGCGCCGACGGTCGAACCCGGCCGCCACCGCTACGTCTTCTTCATCACGGATGGCTATATCGGTAATGAATCCGCGATCATGGGCCAAGCGTCGGCCATGGTCGCGGCCATCGAGCGCGGCGGCCAGCGCGCCCGCGTGATGACCCTCGGCACGGGCTCGTCGGTCAACCGCTACCTCATCGACGGCCTCGCCAGAGCCGGCAAGGGCACCGCCGTCGTCGTGACGAACCGCGAAGAGCCCACCCGCGCCGTCGACCGCTTCTTCGCCACGGTCGACCACCCGGTGCTGACCGACATCAGCTTCGACTGGAAGGGCCTCGACGTCACCGACCTCGAGCCGGCCGAGCTCCCCGACCTCTTCGCCAGCCGCCCCCTCATCGTGCACGGCCGCTACACCCGGGGCGGCGAGGCGACGGTCACGGTGCGCGGAAAGCTCGACGGCCGCGAGGTCAGCTTCGACGTACCGGTGACGCTGCCGGCCGAGCAAGAGCGCAACGACTCGCTCGAGAGCCTGTGGGCGCGCGCCCGGGTGGCCAGCCTCGAGGCTGAGCTGTGGTACGAGCCCGGCGACGAGGACACCGTTCAGGCCATCACCGATCTCGGGCTGGATTTCCACATCGTGACGGCGTGGACCAGCTTCGTAGCCGTGGACCGCTCGACCGTGGTCGAGGGTGACGCCAAGACCATCGTCCAGCCGAGCGACGCGCCCGAGGGCGTGGACATGGAAGAGGCCGGCGAGAGCGCGGCCTACGCGCCCTCAGCGGTCATGCCGCAGCCCATGGAGATCCCGGAAGCAGCCAGTAACGGTCTGATGATGGGCAACGGCGCTGGTGGCATGGGGTTTGGCGGCATGGGCAGCGGCGGCGGCGGCGGCCTGGCTGGCATCCGTGGAATGGGCCAGGTCGCGGTGGGCGGTGGGAGAGGCGGCCTGGCGGTGCAGACAGGCCGCCTCAGCGCAGACGTCGCGCGTCTGATGGACCCGCCAGGCTCCGCGTTGGATGCCCTCGGGCGCGCCGATGAGGATGAGCCGGCCACTCCCAAAGCCGCGCCCGGCAAGCGGTCGGATACGGGGCTGGTCAGCGGGTCGCGACCCGAGGTGCGCGTGTCCGCCACGCAAGTCGGGACAGCCGTCGCCACCGACCTCCAGAGCTACCTCATGCGGGTGAAGGCGCGGGTGGGGCACCTGAAGGCCGCCTACACCACCCGACTCGCCGAAAATCCAGGAATCAGCGGGCGGATCGAGTTCGACGTCGTCATCGGTGCGGACGGCGTGGCGACCGCGGTGAACCTGGTCAGCGACGGCGTCGGCGACGCCGAGCTGGCCCAGGCGCTGTCGCGAATCCTGCGGCGCGTGCGCTTCCCGGCGCAGCCCAGCGGGCAGGCGCTGACCATGCGATTTGCGCTGGACCTGAGCCTCGCAGCCGAGCGCTGAGCCGGCGAACCGCTTGCAGCAAACCCCCTCCCGGCGGACAATCCGCGCCGCCGGGAGGTGTGCGATGCGCGGGTGTGCGATGCGGTGGTCGACAGCGGCGGTCTGGACGGTGGCGCTCTGCGTGGATCTCGGGCTGGCGCTTGTCGGGTGCGGGGGCGGCTCCGGCGTCGCGGACGTCGCCGACGGCTCGGTCGTGGCTGACACGGCGGAGACCGGCGAGACCGGCGAGACCGACGACGGCGCGATGCGCTTTCCCGAGGGCTTCACCTTTGGCGTCGCCATCGCGGGCTTTCAGGCCGACATGGGCTGCCCGACGCTGGCGGCAGAGCTGTGCGAGGACCGCCGCTCGGACTGGTATCAGTGGATAACCAGTGAGGAGATCATCGCGGAGAAGGCGACGTACACGGCTGGCGATCCGCCCAGCGCGGGGCCGGGGTTTTGGGAGCTGTACGAGCAGGACATCGCGCGGGCGGCCGATCTCGGGCTGAAGGGCTTCCGGTTCAGCTTCGAGTGGAGCCGGATCTTCCCAGAGGCGACCGACGGAAATGACACCGACGCGCAGATGGACCAGAGCGCGGACCCGGTCGCGGTGGCGGGCTACCACAAGATGCTGGCGGCGATGGCGGATCTCGGGCTGAAGCCGCTGGCGACCGTGAACCACTACACGTTGCCTGTGTGGATCCACGACGGTGTGGCGTGTCACAAGGACCTTGAGACCTGCGGGGACCGCGGCTGGGTCGACGCCGAGCGGACGGTGCGCGAGATCGCGAAGTACGCGGGGTTTTTGGGCCGGGAGTTCGGCGGCGAGGTCGACGTGTGGGCCACCGAGAACGAGCCCTTCGCCGTGGTGCTGCCGGGCTACATCTTGCCGACGGCCGACCGGGTGAACCCGCCGGGGCTGCCGCTGGCGAGTGCCGCGGCGAAGACGGTCTTCAACGCGCTCATCGAGGCCCACGCGCGGATGTACGACGCGCTGAAGGCCGCGGACACGAGAGATGCTGACGGCGACGGCGAGGCGGCCCTGGTCGGCATCGTCTACGCGATGACGCCCTTTCGCCCGGCCAACCCCGATGAGCCGCTGGACGTGAAGGCGGCGGACAACGCGTACTACCTATGGAATACCGCGTTTTTGGACGCGGTGGCCAAGGGCATCGAGGACCCCGAGCTGGACGGCGAGGGCGTGCTGCGCGAGAGCCTCGCCAACCGCATGGACTATATCGGCGTCAACTACTACACGCGCGTAACCATCGAGGGCACCGACGAGCCGCTGCTGACGGATCTCTCGCCGCTGACGACCTTCAACCCGTTCACGCTCGTGATCTGGGAGGACTACCCGCGCGGCATCTACGAGATGGCGAAGGCGGCGCACGAACGCTACGGTTTGCCAGTCATCATCACGGAAAATGGCCTCGCGATCCCCCAGGACGACGAGGCGGTGGCGTCGCGCTTCTTCGCCCGGCACCTGACCTGGGTGTGGCGCGCCATCCGCGACGGCGTCGATCTCCGCGGCTACTACGCGTGGACCCTGGTCGACAACTACGAGTGGAACCAGGGCATGGGCCTGCGCTTTGGCCTCTTCGCGATCGACCCCGTCGACGCGACCACCGACGACCTGGCGGGCGATCGCCCTGCCGAAC
>CAZNZH010000245.1:0-7789 GCA_964577445.1 uncultured Myxococcales bacterium | reverse complement strand
GCGCGCCCTGGCTGTCAACGCCGCGGCGCCGCGGCGTTGACAGCCAGGGCGCGCGCTCGGATACTCGGGCGCGTGTAGTGCGCAGGGAGTTGACCACATGCCCGCTCAGATCCGCATCTCGGACCTCGGCAAATGCGACGCGTGCGCCCACGGTTGCCCCAGTTGCCCGCACCCGACCATCGGACCGCTGGTCGGTGGCTCGCCGGACGTCAACGTCAATAAGCTCCCCGCGGGGCGCCTGGGCGACCCGGGCGTCCACGCCGCGTGCTGCAACGCGAACACCTGGAAGACGCAGAAGGGCTCGAGCTCGGTCTTCATCAATGGCAAGGCCGCCATCCGCAAGGATGACATGACCAAGCACTGTGGCGGCGTCGGCAAGATGACCACAGGCTCCAGCGACGTGTTCACCGGGGGCTGAGCCCTTGGGGCGCGGGCGGCGCTGGTTGCGGGCGCTGGTTGCGATCGGGGCCTCGCTGATGCACCGTTCGAGGCGCCGCCGTGGTCTTCGGCGGACCGCGGCCATGGCGAGCGCAGGAGGGCGCGGGTGCCCGATTTCGAGGACAACGGCTACCAGGGCATGTGGATGCCCGGACGCCGGGTCGACGGCGACTACGGCATCGCGATCATCGCCAAGCGGCGCTTCATGGTCGACCTGGCGAGCGCGGCCTGCGTCCCGGGCGACGACGCGACGCCGGTGCGGCCGTGCGCGGAGCACTACATCCCCGACGACCCCGCGAGCTCGAGCGTGGCGAGGCCGTCGGAGATCGCGCTGCGCAAGCCGCGGGTCGACATCATGGTGCTCGGCAAGGCGTACGCGCCGGGCGGCAAGCCCACGGGCGAGTTCGAGGTCTCGCTGCGCATCGCCGGGGTGGTCGAGCGGCGCCTGCGCATCATCGGCCCGCGGGTCGCGCGCTACGTCGCACCCAAGAAGATGCTGTCGCGCAAAGAGCGCGACAAGGGCGAAGAGCAGCTCTACCCGACGCCGGAGTTCAGCGAAACGACGCCCATCACCGAGCTGCCGCTGCGCTACGAGTACGCGTACGGGGGCAAGGCCGCCATCGTGCTGGACGAGTACGTCCAGGAGATGGCGGCGGCCGCGCAGGAAAAGCAGGTCGAGAGAGAGGAGCGAAAGGAGCGAAAAAAGGAGATCGAGGCTGAGATCCGTAAAGAGGTCGCGGCCGAAGAGCAGGCGGCGCAGGCGAAGGCCGACGAGGGAAAGACCACCGACGCGGGTGCGAAGGCGAAGGTCGAGGAGGCCTTCGGGGGCGGCGGGGCGACGGGGTTTCTCGACGCGGAGCTGCTGGCGCGGCTCGAGGTCGAGGAGGCGTCGGCGGAGCACCTCGACGTGGCCTCGCCCTTTCGGCTCGGTCAGGAGCTGCCGGAGCGACCCGAGGCCGCCGGCGCTGGGGAGGACGCCGCGGAGGACGCCGCGGAGGACGCCGCGGAGGGGGCGGGCGGAGACGAGGCCGAGCCGGGGGCTGAGCCTGGCGAGGGTTCGCCCTTCGCCGAGGGCACGTCGGTCATCGACATCTCGACGCTCGAGACCCGCGATGAGCTGGGCGAGCTCTTGTCCGAGCAGCACCTGGAGCGGCGCTCGCGGCTGACCGACGGCGAGGGCGCGCTCTTGGTGCGCACCGACGCGATGGGGGACATCAAGCTCACCGATGACGGCGCCTGGATCGAGGAGGCCGGCGCGCTCCCCGAGGTGAAAGCCGCGCCTGAGCCCGAAGAGAGCCCGTACCCGCTGGTCCCCAACCCCAGCAACCCGGTCGGCCGCGGGTTCTGCGTCTGCCCGCTCAAAGAGGCGGTGGACGGGCTGCCCCTGCCGTGTATCGAGGACCCGGCCAAGCCGCTCGAGCCCGAGGCGCTGGTCCTCGACCTGCTGGAGCTGGACTTCGCGGCGCTCCCGGCGCCGCCGGGTTTCGCCCCCTATCCGAGCGCCTGGTACCCGCGGGCGTCCCTGGCCGGGGTGATGCCGTGGGACCTGGATGCCGCGAAGGAGGCGATGAAGAAGGCGACCGAGGGGCTGGATCCCGAGGATCCCGACGACGCCGAGAGCATCGCGCGCATCGAGGCGATGGAGATCCCCGTGATGCAGGCCGCGTGGTGGCAGGACGCGCACCCGTGGCTTCAGGTCGAGCGCCTCAACGGCAACGAGGAGGTCTATGTGGACCACCTCACCCCCGACGGTCATCTCTTCTTCAAGCTGCCCGGGATTCACCCGACGGCGACGGTGGATTTGGGGCGCGGGGCGACGCGGCTCTTCTTGGAGCTGGACACGCTGACCATCGACTTGGAGGCGCCCGAGGTCCCGGCCGTGGAGCTGCTCTGGCGCGGCTGGTACCCGCTGCGGGACCTCGAGCAGCTCAACGAGTGCACGAAGCTCGAGTTTCGACTGGGCGAGGTCGACCAGGTCGACTACATGGACCTCGCGCGGGAAGCGGAGAGCGAGCCGGTGCGGCAGGGCGGGCTGACCTCGTTTATCCAGGCGATGCCTGACGATGAGGACGACTCGGCGCAGTTCGCCGAGGACGCGGCGGCCGATCGCGACTACAAGGATGTCGTGGCCAAGGCGCCGGCGTCCGACGGCGTGGGGCCGCCGAAGGACGAAGGCGGGACGGCGATCATCGACCTCGAGGGCGAGCACAAGCTCACCGAGGACTGGGAGGATCCCTACATCGAGGGCAAGCCCGGTGTTGAGGAGGACGCGGCGGCCAAGGCGAAGAAGAGGGCCGAGGCGAAGGAGGCCGCGATCCAGAAGAAGGCGCGCGAGCGGCTGGTCGAGGAGCTGGGGCCCGAGGAAGCGGACGGCGACGAGGAGGACGAGGCATGAGCAGCAGCCATCAAGAGGCGGCGGAGTGTGACGCGTGATCATCGGGCTGACCGGCAAGTACGCCGCGGGCAAGGGGACGGTGGCGGAGGCGCTGCTGGGGCGAGGGTTTCAGTACCACTCGCTGTCGGACATCATCCGCGAGGAGCTGAGCGCGAGCGGGCAGGCGGAGAGCCGGGAGGCGCTGCTGGCGATGGGCAACGCGCTGCGACGCGACGGCGGGCCGGGCGTGCTGGCGCAGCGGCTGCTCGAGCGCGTTCGGACGGGCGACCACATCGTCGACTCGATCCGCAACCCGGCGGAGGTCGAGGCGCTGCGCACGCTTGAGGGCTTCACCCTGGTCGCGGTGGACGCCGACGCGCGGGTGCGCTTTGAGCGGCTCAAAGAGCGGGCGCGCGTCGGGGACCCGACCGATTGGGAGACCTTCGCCGAGCTCGAGGCCCGCGAGTCCAAGAGCGCGGACCCGCGGGCGCAGCAGGTCGCGGCGACGCTGGCCCTGGCGGACTGCGTCGTGATGAACGACGGCGACATCGCGGCGCTGCACGCCCGCGTCGAGGAGCTGCTCGCGCGGCTTCGGCACGAGGCCCCCTATCTTCGCTGACCCTGTGAGCGATGGGGGCGCGGCCGGAGGTGGCGCCGCCGGTGCGCCCGATCCCCGCCACCGCGGCGTCGTCGCGCGGGGATTGCGGCGCCACTTCGGGGCGGTGGCGGCCGTCGACGGCGTCGACCTGGACGTCGCGCCGGGCACGGTGTTTGGCTTGCTGGGCCCCAACGGCGCCGGCAAGACCACGGCGATGCGCATCCTGGCGACCTTGCTCAACGCGCAGCGCGGGCGCGCCTGGGTCGCGGGGATCGATGTGGCGGCGGACCCGGTGGGCGTGCGCCGGCGGCTGGGCTATCTGACCGGGGACACCGGGCTCTACGGGCGGCTGACGGCGCGGGAAAATTTGCGTTATATCGGGAAGTTACACGGACTTTCCGGCGTGCGGTTGGCCGCGCGAATCGAGGCGCTGATCGAGGCGATGGGGCTGGTCGAGTTCGCGGACCGGCGGGCAGAGACCTTCTCGACCGGCCAGAAGCAGCGCGTGTCCATCGCGCGCGCCGTGCTGCACGACCCGCCGGTGCTCATCTTGGACGAGCCGACCAGCGGCCTCGACATCCTCGCGGCCAGCGAGGTGCTGCGCTTCTTTCGCGCCGAGGCGGACCGTGGAAAGGCCGTGCTCCTGTCGACCCACATCCTGGCGGAGGTCGAGCTCATCTGCGACAGCGCCGCGATCATCCATCACGGCCAGATCAAGGCCGAGGGGACGCTCGAAGAGCTGCGTCGAGCCTCGGGTGCGGAGACCCTGGCGCGCGGCTTCTTCGCCTTGCTGGGCGAGCGCGCCGTGGGAGCCCCCCCGTGAGCCCGGTCGCCGCCGCACGCATCATCTGGGCCAAGGAGCTGCTGGAGGCTCTCCGCGACCGAAAGACCCTGATCATCATGGTGGTCTTGCCGCTGGTGCTCTATCCCCTGGTCTTCATCGGCCTCAGCCAGGCGACCCTGTCTCAGCAGGAGAAGATCGAGGCCGACCACCTGACCCTGGGGGTCGAGGGGAGCCCCGTCCCAGCCGCGCTTCAGGCCGCCCTCGACGGGCTCGAGGGCAGCGACGTCGTCGCCGTGGCGAACGCGGTCGAGGCCGTGCGCGCAGGCGAGGTCGCCGCCGCCCTGACCGTCCCGCCCGCGGCCACAGACGATCTCGCCGCCGGTGGCCAGATCCCGGTCTCCATCGTCTTCGACGGCTCCAACGACCGCTCCCACGAGGCCGAGAGCCGGCTCCGCGGCGCCATCTCGAAGTTCGTCGAGTCCGTCCGCGCGGCCCGCCTCACCGAGGCGAAGCTGACCCCCGAATACATCGATCCCGTCGCGCTGAAGACCGACAACATCGCGCCGCCAGCCCGCCAGGGCGGCTTCATCCTCGGCCAGGTCCTCCCGATGCTGGTCAGCTTCCTCATGATCGGCGCGGCCTTCTACCCCGCCATCGATCTCACCGCGGGCGAAAAGGAGCGCGGCACGCTCCAGACCCTCCTCACGGCGCCCATCCCGTCCATCAGCATCGTCGCCGGCAAGTTCGCCGCGGTCGTGACCCTGTCGATCCTCACCGGCGCGATGAACCTCCTAGCCCTTGGCCTGGTCGCCCTGAGCATCCCGCTCCCCGAGGAGATCCAGGGCCAGGTCGCCTTCTCCGTCGCCCCGCTCCCGCTCCTGCTGCTGCTGGTCGCCATGGTGCTGCTCGGCATGATGTTCGGCGCCCTGATGATGGCCGTCGCCGTCACCGCCAAGAGCTTCAAGGACGCCCAGAGCTACCTCACCCCGATCTACCTCCTCTGCATCTTCCCGCTGATGATCTCGAGCCTCCCGGGCGTCGGCCTCAGCGCCAGCACCGCCGCCATCCCCGTGGTCAACCTCGCCCTGGCCATGAAGCAGCTCCTCTTGGGCGAGGTCCAGTGGCCGCTCCTCGCCATCACGGCCCTGACCACCCTCGCCTTCGCCGCCCTCGCGCTGACCCTGGCCGCCCGCGTCTTCTCCATGCAGTCCGTCCTCCTGGGCGACGACGGCCCCAGCGCGCTCTTTCGCCGCCGCGACGCCGGCGCCACCCGCCCCCCCGTGCCGCCCCCCGGCGAGGTCACGACCGTCCTCGCCCTGGTCCTGCTGGGCATGTTCTACGGGCCCCTCGCCCAGGCCGGCGCCCCGCTGCTGGCCATCATCCACGCCACCCAGTGGCTCTTCATCCTCGGCCCCCCCGTCATCGCCGCCCTGGCCCTCCGCCTCGACCGCACCCAGACATTCGCCCTCCGCCGCCCCCCCATGTGGGCCCTGGCCGCCTCCTTCGCCATCGGCTCCGGCCTCTGGCTCGCCGCTCTCCGCGCCCTCGAGCAGCTCACCGGCGACTGGCTCCCCGTCCCCAGCCCCGGCATGCACGCCCTCGGCGAAGCCCTCGTGGCCCTGGGCGCCGACCCCCGCACCGCCATCCCGCTCTTCCTCGGCGTCGCCCTGGCCCCCGCCATCTGCGAGGAGGCGCTCTTTCGCGGCTTCGTCCTCCAATCCCTCAGGCGCCGCCTGACAGATCGCCACGCCATCCTCATCTCGGCCGCCCTCTTCGCGCTCTACCACCTCCAGCTCGCCCAGATGCCCACCACCTTCCTCATCGGCATCGTCCAGGCCGCCCTGGTCATCTACAGCGGCAGCATCTGGCCGGCCGTGCTCCTCCACGCGCTGCACAACGGCCTCGCCCTGGCCTCGCAGCTCTACCTCCCCGAGGCGGTGCTCACGGGCACGCCCATCCTCGCGCTGCTGCTCCAGCCGGCCATCGGCTTCGCGATCCTCATCCGACACATCCGCGCCGCCGCCCCTACCGCCCCCGCGCCCCCATGAACCGCGCCCAGCGGCCCTCCGGCGCTCCCCGCCCGGCCCCGCGCCGACGCCACCGGAGCCCCGCCGGGGTACCTGCGAAACGAACCCGGCCTCGCCCTTGCCGCACGCCGAGGTGCCACCTATCATCCCCCCCGCGGCAGGCGTCTGCATCGGTGCGCCCGCTCCAGGACAACGGCCCATGCTGCAGACCCCCGAGCTCCAGACCCGCCTGTTGAAAAGTCTCGACGCCACCGGCGTCATCGGCGGCCAGATCCGCGACGATCTGCTCCGAGATCTCCAAGCGAAGCTCGTGCTACGCGGCGCCCGCGACGTCATCGAGGTCTCGGGCGCCCCGGGTAGCGGCAGACACCTCGTGGCGCGGGCTGTGCACGCCGCGGCCGCGGACCTGCTCGGCCGGGCCGGCGCGCGCGTCGACCTCGACTGCTCGACGCTGCCGGAGTCCGAGCCCCTGCGCGAGCGGCTGGGGCAGGCCGCGCTCGAAGCCGCCTCGGGGACGCTGGTGCTGGGTGGCTTCGACGGGTTGGCCCCACAGCGGCGCTCCGCCCTCAGCAGCGCGCTCGACGCGACCGACGGCGACGTGCTGGTGGTAGCGCTCCACGACATCGGGGCGCCCGCGACGACGCGGCGCCGCCCGGCCACGCGCATCCACGTCAAGGCGCTGCACGAGCGCGAGCAGGACATCTGGGAGCTCGTCGATCACTTCTTCGGGTCGGCGGCGGCCGAGGCGGGCCTCGAGGGCTGCCGCGGCTTCTCGCGCCAGGCGAAGGCCGACATCGCGGAGAGCGTCCGGGAGACCGAGCTCACCAGCGTGCGCAAGCTCCAGGAGATCGTGCGCGACCTGGTGTTCGACGCGGCGACCCTGCCCAGCGCGCCCCTGAAGATCACCAGCGAGCAGGTCCGCCCGACCCTCGAGAGCCGGTGGGCGCAGACCGCGGCCAGCCGCCGCCTGCGCGACGCGGCCCTGGTCGAGAGCCAGTTCGCGAGCGCCTTCAACCCGTCGCTGACCCAGCGGCTGGCGGCCATCCACGGCGTGGCGCCGGACCTGCTGGAGCGTCAGGCCAGCATCCTGCGCGAGATCATCGACGGCATCGACGACGCGCCCCGCAGCTACCGCAACATCATGGACCGCGCCGACGACGTGTCGCGCGCGGCCCTGTGGCTGCTCACCGGGGCCCAGACCCAGGCCGAGTTCCGACGCTTCTTCGGTGAGGTGCGCTTCATGCGCCCCACCAAGAGCGTGGCGTGGGCGTTCTACAACCGGGTCTTCAAGCGCGAGCCCTGATGTCAGCAGCACTCGACGATACGATGCGCCCGCTGCCCCATGTGAGTGATGAGCTCGCTTGGGAGCTGCTGCGTGACGAGTGGGAGCTGCTGCTCGCCATCGGCGCGGGCCCGACGGGCGCTGGCGAGGCCGCGCGCCGCTTGGGCGAGTGCGCCGAGGCCGTCACGTCGCGGATCGAGGTGCTCGTCGAGCACGGGCTGCTGCGCGAGGTCGAGGGCGGGCTGGAGCTGGTGCCCGCGTTTCACAAGCGCCAGGAGGGCATGTC
>CAZNZH010000244.1:0-7793 GCA_964577445.1 uncultured Myxococcales bacterium | reverse complement strand
CGCCCCTGATCAGCCTCGCGGCGCAGATCGCGGCCGGCAAGCTGACGGCGGGCCCCGCGCTCTTCCAGTTGAGCATCCCGCTCGGATCGCTGCTCGAGGGTTCGACGACCTCGCTGGACCTGACCATCCTGAACACCCAGGTGACGTCGGACGTGTCCCTCGGCGCCAACGGAAAGGGTCTCACCATGGCCAACGGTCAGCTCGGCGGCGTGGTGCCGGTCGAGCAGTTCGCAATCGCGCTCAACCAGCTCACTGCGGATTGCGCGTGCCTCGGCCTCTCGGGCGGAGACACCATCGAGGTGATCAAGACCGACCCGAAGAAGCAGAAGCTCGGCTGCACGGCGGCCTTCAGCGCGTCGACCCCGACCTGCACCGAGGAGGACAGCAGCATCTGCAGCGCGCTCGGCGACAACAAGTCGCTGGTCTGCCCGGCGCTCGGGATCCTGCCCTTCGACCAGGATACGGATGAGGACGGTCAGAAGGACGCGATCTCGCTCGGCATCACCCTGACCGGTGTCAGCGCGACCATCAACGGGCTCGTGCCCGCTGAGCCGCCTGCCGCGCAGTAAGGAAACTCGGGCTGGCTCGCCTCGGCGGGTCAGCCCTGGACTCCTGGCAAAGGCTCCGGACCTCTGGTCTCGGGGCCTTTGTCATTTCTGGCGTCGACGAGGCGCCGTCGGGTCCCTATACTCCGCCCCGGCTACGTGTCCTCGTGAGGCCTCATGCGATTTCCGACCCGACAAGTCCTAGGCATCGTCATCGCGGCGGCGCTCGCAGGGGGCTGCCGCGAGGCAGGCCCGCAAGCGCCGCCTGAGCCGGCGCGCCAAGCGGCTGTGGAGGCCAGCGCAGGGCAGGGCGCAGGAGGGACCGCGACGCCGCCTGACGCCGCGGCCCCTGCGCCCGCCGCAGGCGCACCCGTCGTCGCGCAGCCGGTGGCCAGCCCAGCGCCCGAGGCCGCCGTCGTGACGCCGCCCCCCCAGGTCGTCGAGCCGGGCGTCACCGAGCGGCCTGAGCCCGCCGAGGCCGAGCCGGCCAACCAATTCGACGGTCACAAGCTGGCGATCCTGCACACCGCCAACATGGCCGGCGAGCTCGAGCCCTGTGGCTGACGGGCCAACCCTCTTGGCGGTCTTGCCAAGAAAGCCACCATCATCGCCGAGCGTACCCGGGCCAAGGACTGGGACGACCTCCTGATCTTCGACGCGGGCGATCTCTTCTGGGAGCCCCACGCGCCGCCGGCCGCGGGCGCGCAGTTCAAGGAGGTTCGGGACACCGCCGAGTTCGTGCTCGCGCAGCACCGCAAGATCGGATGCGCGGGCGCCACCTTGGGCGACCGCGATCTGCTCTTGGGGCGAACGCTGCTCGAGAAGCTGCGCGCGAAGTCGTCTTTCCCCTTTCTGGTCGCCAACTTGGTCGACGCGGAGACCGGAAGGCCGATCTTCGACAGCCACATGATCGTCGAGTCGGGTGGCGTGAAGGTCGGCGTGTTCGGCGTCACGCTGGAGGCGGTACCGGAGACGCCCGTCTACGAGCGCGGTAAACCCTGGCGGATCATGAATCCGGAGGCGGTCGCGACGGCGGAGGTCGCCGCGCTCAAGGCCGCTGGCGCGCAGATCATCATAGGGCTGGCCCATCTCCCGGATCGCGACATCGACAGCCTCGCCAAGGCCGTGCCGGGCATCGACTTCATCTTGGGCGGCAACGACGCGGGGATGCAGGAGCACCCCCGCCACACGGGCGATTCCTACGTCGCGACGGCCTTCTCGAAGGGGAAATACCTGTCGCTGCTCACGCTGTACCTGTGGCGCGGCAAGGCCCCGACGGCGCCCTTCGCCGACCGGTTTCAGCGCGCTGGCCTGGAAAAGCAAGTGGAGCAGCTCGACGGTCAGATCGCGAGCTACTCCACCATCGCCGAAGCGCGGGAGAAGGCGGAGAAGGAGGCCGGGGGCAAGCCCGCTGTCGCTGCGCCGTCTCAGCCTGCGCGGCGCGGGACCGGGGTCTCGTCGGAGTTCTACCGCAATCAAGTCGTTCGGCTGCGGGCGCAGAAGGCTGAGCTTGAGGCGCGCCTGGAAGACGGCCCGACGCTCGATTTCAGCGCGAACTACTTCGCCTACGAGATGATCCCGGTCGCCAAGGCCATCGAGGACGAGCCCGCCATCGGCAAGGCGGTCGAGGCGTTCCGAGTGAAGTACCCGAAAGCGCCCGGGCACTGAGCCTGCGGGGCGAGGACGCTAGTCGTCGAAGATCGACCGGATGTCCTCGGCCGTGAGCCCGCTGCCCGCGAGCGTCTCCGGGGCGACCACCGAGTCGAAGAGCTCGCGCTTGGAGTGCTGGAGCTGAAGGATCTTCTCTTCGACGGTGCCCTCGGCGACCAGCTTGTAGACGAAGACAGGCTGCGTCTGGCCGATACGGTGCGCGCGATCCGTGGCCTGATCCTCGACCGCGGGGTTCCACCAGGGGTCCAGGTGGATGACGTAGTCCGCGGACGCCAGGTTGAGGCCGGTGCCGCCCGCCTTGAGGCTGATGAGGAAGACCGGGGGTCCATCGGGCGAGTTGAACCGGTCGACCAGGGCCTGCCGCTTGCGCGTGCGCCCGTCGAGGTAGAAGTACGGGATCCCCACCTGGTCCAGCCACTCGCGGACGATGGCCAGGTGGCTGGTGAACTGGCTGAACACCAGCGCGCGGTGCCCCTCGGCGACCGCCTCCTCCAGCAGGTCGTGGAGGATGTCGTGCTTGGCGCTCTCCTCGATGCCCGCGGCGATGTCCAGCTTCACCAGCCGGGGGTGGCAGGCCACCTGACGCAGCTTGAGCAGCGCGTCCAAGATGGTGATGGTGCTGGCCGCCAGGCCCTTGGACTTCACCGACGCCATGACCTTCTGCTTCGTCAGCGCGCGGACCTCGTCGTAGAGCTCCTGCTGCCTCGGCGTCAGCGGCACGTGGATGATCTGCTCGGTCTTGGACGGCAGCTCCTTGGCCACCTCACTCTTGATGCGCCGCAGCATAAACGGCGCGACCTTGATGCGAAGTCCTTCGATATCCTCGGGCTTTTCGGCGCCTGAGCGGACGTACCGCGACGCGAAGTTCTTCTCGGTGTCCAGGAAACCCGGCATCAGGAAATCGAAGATCGACCACAGCTCGATGAGGCTGTTCTCAAGCGGCGTGCCGGTCAGCGCGAGCCGGTGACGCGCCGTGAGCTTCTTGGCCGCGATGGCCGTCTGGCTCGCCGGGTTTTTGATGTGCTGCGCCTCGTCGAGGATCACCGTGTGCCACGCGCGCCGCGACAGGCGGGCGATGTCGAGCCGCAGCAGCGCGAAGGTGGTCACGACGACATCGGTGTCCTTGATCTCCTTGTAGAGCTTGTCGCGGTTCGGGCCGACCAGCCGCACGACGTTGAGCGCGGGCGTGAAGCGGCGGGCTTCCTCCACCCAGTTCGCGGTCACCGAGGTCGGGGTGATGACCAGCACGGGGTTCTCAAGCCGCCCGGCCTCTTTTTCGGCCAGCACGTAGGTGAGGGCCTGGATGGTCTTACCGAGGCCCATGTCGTCGGCGAGGATGCCGTGAAAGCCCGAGTCGCGGAGAAAGCAGATCCAGTCGTAGCCGTGCTTCTGGTACGCGCGCAGCGTCGCCGTCAGCCCCTTGGGCAGGGGCTCGTCGTTGAGACCCTTGAAGTTGCGCAGGCGCGTCGACAGGCGCTTCCACTCGGCGTCCCCGTCGATCTCCGCGTCGCCGACCAGCGCGTCGAGCACGGGCGCATGGAAACGGGGCACGCGACCCACGCCGCCGCCGATCAGCAGGTGCGGCAGCTCCATCGCGACGTGCAGGTGCTGGGTGACCCACTCGTCCGGCACCAGGGCCAGGGAGCCATCCTGCAGCGTGATGTAGCGCTTGCCGCTTTGGTACAACTGCAAGAGCGCGTCCAGGCCGAAGCGCGAGCCGTCGATGGCGATGCCCAGGTTGCACTCGAAGGCGTCGACCGTGCTGCGGATGGTGCCCATCAGGGACGGCTGCGCGGCGCGGTAGAGGAAGCGCTGAAGCCGCTCGCGGCCCAGCAGGGTCCAGTGGCTCGCCAGGCCGTCTAGCTGCTCCTCGAGGAAGGTGAGGGCGTCCGCCGTCTCCAGGAGCACGGTCTGAGGGTGCTCGCCGACCGGCAGGCCGGCCGCGCGTGCCGCGTTCAGCGCCTCAAGCTCGGCCTCGCGGTTGCGGATGATGAAGGGCGGCTCGTGGCCCTCGGGCGAGCGCAGCACGGCGGGGGCCGACTCCGCGAAGACCTGTAGCTCCACCGGGTCGCCGTAGCGAAACTGGAGCTGCACCTTGAGCTTGTCGCCGTCCTCGCCGAGGATCAGCAAAGGCTCGACCTCGCCGACGTCGGGCAGGACCCCCGGCTCGGACTCGACCCGGATGAGCGCCTTCATCCGGATGAGGCCGCGCTCCAAGAAGGTGGGGACCTCCCGGGGCGGCATGCGCGCCTGGCGCCGGCTCAGCCCGTAGACGATGACGCCTGAGCCCGGCCCACCGAGCATCGGCATCAGCCCGGCCTCGCCATCGAAGAGCCAAGCGCTCATCGGGCTGCCAGCGACTCGGCTGCGCTTGTCCAGCGTCCGCCGCTTGCCGTTGATGATCACCTGGATCTTCAGCGACAGGCCGCCGTTTTTCAGCGCGTCGACGCGGACGCGCGGCCGCACGGGGTCCAGCTTGATGTGCAGGCGCTTGTCGGTGTCGCCGAGGTAGAGCTCCTGCATCCGGCTCAGCGAGCGCAGCAGCAGGTCCAGGTTCGCCTCGTCGGCGAGCAGGGTGTGCTCGTCGTTGGGCTCGAGCAGGCCCGCCACGCGCGCGGCCAGCGCCTCATCGGGCTGCTTGAGACCGAGCAGGTCGTTTTCCGCAGACATGGCGGCGCGGATCGTCTCCGCGAGGATGGGCTTCTCCTGCGCGCGGCCCTTCTTGCCGATGCGCGCCTTGAAGAGCCGGACCCGCACGGAGTCGTCCGGATTGAGAGGCAGGCCGAGTCTTACGACCAGCCTCTCATCCGCCTCTTCCTCACCCTCAAACTCCTGAGCCACCTCTTCCGCATCATCGAGGATGCGTCCCCAACCCGCGCTCTCAGCACTGCGGAGAGTCGGGTCGGCGAGTGCAGCTAACGCCACGGCTACTTCGTGTTTGCAGTAGCCGTGCATGTGGGGACAGGAACACTCGGCCTTTAGGATCCGACCGTCCTTCCCCGAAAGCTGCACGCGGATGGTGTAGTTGTCACGGCCACTACCGGTTACTTTTCCAACGACCGCGTCAGCCTCTCTCCGGGCATCGACGACGCGTCCGCTGGCGAAGTACTGGCAACCTCTAGTGAAGGTCTTCTGGCCGACTTGCTTTCGGAGCTTGCGGGTGCGGAGCGATTCTATATCGACCGCAACGACCATAGGGCCGCGTCGTCTAGCAGGTGGCCTGGGATCGCGCAAGCAAATTGGGACGTGGCCCGCGCGTCGCTGTCGTTTCCGCGGCGGTCAGCGCCACCGAATCACCGTCCTTGCACCGTGAGGCGCACCCGTCTAGCGTGGGCGTCGCGACACACGAGGAGTCTCAGAATGTCCGATTCGACCTGTGCGAAGTGTGAAAAAGAGCGTGTTCCGATCGTGGGATGGGTGACCTTCGCCGGTGATCTCGGCGACGAAATTCGCGCGCGCGTCTGCGATACGTGCTGGCGCGAGTGGATGGGGATGCAGATCAAGGTGATCAACGAGTACCGCCTTCACATGGGTGAGCCGGCCCATCGCGCGACGCTCGCCGACTTCGCGCGGCGCTTCTTTCGGCTGGACGGCGGCGACGGCAGCTTCGGTACGCAGGGGCCTGAGGGTGGCCTGGGCTGACCCATGTGCACGGTGATCTTCGGCCGGCGTGTGTGGCCCGGCGTCGACATCGTGCTGGCTGCGAACCGCGACGAGCGGCTCGATCGCGCGTCCGCGGCGCCCGCGGTGGCGTCGGTCGGGGGGGGCGCCATGTTCGCGCCCCGCGATCTCGAGTCCGGCGGTACCTGGATAGGCGTCAACGAGCACGGGGTGGTCGTCGCGCTCACCAACCGCTTTGGTGCCGGCCCACAGGCGGGGCATCGCAGCCGAGGCGCTATCGTGCGGCAGGCCCTGGGAGCCGCCTCGGCTCAGCAGGCGGTCGCCGCGCTCGCCCAGGTGTCGCCGTCCACCTACCCGGGCTTTCACTGCCTCATCGCCGACCCCGGCGACGCCTGGGTCGTGCGGCCGGCCGGCGACCAGATGTGCGTCGAGCCCATCGGACCCGGGCGCCTGTATGCGATGACCGAGCGGAGCTACGGGGCGGCTCCGTCGGGCCGCGAGGGCTTCCTCCGCTCCGCCCTCGACCGGCTCGGCGCTGGCGCTGAGCCGCAGCCCGCGGCGTGGCACGAGCTGCTGGCGACCCACGCCGGCGCCGGCCTCGCCATGGACGGCCTCTGCGTGCACATGGACGCGATGAACTACGGCACGCGCAGCGCGGAGCTGCTGCGGGTCACCGAGGAGCGCGCGCGCTCGGACTGGCAACACATCGAGGGGCGACCCTGCGTCACCGCCAGGACGCCCAAGGGCCAAGCGATGCGGGCGGCCCTGAAATGGTGAAGGGGAGCACGGCGACGTGCTCCCCTTCAGTGCTGTCCGCCGTTGGTCGGGGCGACAGGATTTGAACCTGCGACCACTTGACCCCCAGTCAAGTGCGCTACCAGACTGCGCTACGCCCCGTCGCTTCGGCGGACAACGCCCGCACGCCCCAATTCGGCGCGCGGGCCGCGACTACACACTCGCTCTGTAACCTTCGCTCTGTAACCTTCGCTCGGTAAACAGACCGCCCTCAGGCGATCTGGCCTTCCTCGTCGTTCAGGGCGTTCTTGAGCACTTGGCTCGGCTTGAAGGTCAGCACCCGCCGCGCGGAGATCGTGATCTGGTCTCCGGTTTGCGGGTTCCGGCCCACGCGCTCTTTCTTCTGGCGGACCACGAAGTTGCCGAAGCCGGAGATCTTGATCTTCTCGCCCTCACCCAGCGTGTCCTTCATCGTTTCGAAGACGCTCTCGACGATGAGGGCCGCGTCGCGCTTCGAGTAGGACCCGATCGCGCGGAGCTTCTCGTACACGAATTCGATGATGTCGGCTTTCGTCATCGAGCGTATCTCCTGGGTCCGGGCGCCGCGCCTGTTCGGACGCGGCGGTGCACGACGCTCACGCGGTGGCGCGAGCGTGCTCAATGAGGCGCGTAAAGCTCTGTGGGTCGTGCACCGCGATCTCGGCCAGGACCTTGCGGTCGATGGCCACCGAAGCGCGGTCGAGCAGATGGATCAGCTCACTGTACTTGATCCCGTTCATCCGCGCCGCCGCGTTGATGCGCGCGATCCAGAGGGCGCGGAAGGTGCGCTTCTTGTTCTTGCGATCACGGTACGCGTACGACCACGCCTTGAAGACCGCGTTTCGCGCCGTCCGGTACAGCTTGCTGCGCGCGCCACGGTATCCCTTGGCCGCCTTGAGAATCTTGTTGCGGCGCCTACGCGCCTTGAAGCCGCGCTTCACTCGAGCCATGAAACCTACTCCTCAACTTGCGGGGTCGCCTGCCGATGCGGAGGCCTGACACCCGGCGCGGGAACGTCGCGAAACAGACCAGCCTAAGCGTACGGAATCATCCGCTTGATCGTCTTGGCATCGACGGCGCAAGCGATGGTCGTGCCGCGCAGCCGGCGCTTACGCTTCGGACGCTTCTTGGTCAGGATGTGATTTGCGTTCGCATGCTGACGAACGACCTTGCCAGTGCCGG